>NZ_DCRI01000091.1:8671-118614 GCF_002324975.1 Acinetobacter sp. UBA1496
AGTTATTACTCGCGCTCCGTCAAGCGAGGCTAAATCTTAGCTTAGTTGGTATTTAAAAAGTAGCTTTAAATTGGAAGGGGATGCTGATTTTTGGCTATCTCATAGATTTTTAAGAAAAGATTGTTTTAAAGACAGATGGCATCCTTAAAGCAGTCTTTACCGTAGTTCTGTGAGGGTGGGGTGACTTGGGCATAATATAAAATCTGTTCAGTGCTGGAACGGTTACGATAATCCGCAGCTAAGGCACGCTGACGCTGTTCAGGATTCATGTCCAGAAACTCTAAAAATAATTGTGCCTGTGTCGATAACTTGGATTTCTGACCACGCGCCAGACCGATAATAGTTTCCAGATGGCTGGTTTCTACCGAATAACGGTCACGATAATCCTCAGAGATTGGCGATTGCTCGCTGCCTCTAAACAGGAAATAAGTATATTGTTTCAGCAGATATTCGGCATCGCGCTGATAGCTACTTTTCGGATAGGTTTGCAGATAATCTTCCCAGAACAGAGCGCGAGCGGCAATATTGGCGGCTTCAAGCTGCAAGCGTTTTTCGACCAAAACCGGTTCCATATTCTGCTCAGCCAGATTTTCAATAAATACCTTTTCGGCAGCCGGTAAATACGGTGCAAAGATACGCGCCAAGTATTCCGGGCTACGACGATATTGCAGCGTGCCATTGCCCTGATCCAGCAGTTCTACATAGGCCTGACCTTTATGCTTCAATAAATACTGGTCGCGTGTGGTCAACTGTTCAAAGTGGCTTTGCTGAATAGTAGGATGCTGAGCCATATCTAAAGCATACTGTTCGAAAGCACGTTGCTGGAATTCGGTACGTTCCACATGCAGAAAGCGTTGATACATTTCGGTGGAACGCTGCATCAGGTGTTTCTGCTCGGCCAGTTCCATGAGTGGCAGACACACTTTAAGATCCTGATTAATCTGTTCCAGTGCAAAAGTGGTGCGCTGTTCATCAATCTGGGACATGTTTTTTTCAATATTTTCACACATGAGGGTGAAATCGTTCGCGGGAGATTGAACGGTTTTAACCTCGGCCTGTTCCATTTCAACCTGCGGTTCTGAGGATTGCTCGCATCCGCCTACGAACAGCAAACTGCTGAAAACAAAAAAAACTTTGAATATCGAATGAATTCGCGTTAACACTATGCTTAAGGACTCTATATAGATGAAATCAGAAATAACTGCCTTACCGGGAGCTATATTGTATAGATCTAATTCAAGTTCTATGTGTAGTATTGTGAATGGCTTTGTTAAGCTAGGATGCGGGATGGGGAAAATAGGAGGAATATTGAATAAAATCGTGGATCTATAAGAGAAAAGTAATAAAAGTCATACGTAAAAAATCAAAAGAAATCTTTAGTATTGCTGGGTTTAAAGCGCCTTAATCTGATGATTTAAATGGCTGTAGGGGTGAAAACTATAAAATGAAATTAAAACTCATCGTCAGTGCCTGTTTATTGGGTGCCAGTCCGACACTGTTTGCGCTGGATCTGCTTGAAGCTTATCAGCGTGCCCAGCAGAATGATCCGAACTGGCAGGCGAATCTGTTGCAATACCAGTCGGATCAGCTCAATCTGGGCATTGCCAGCGGAAATTTATTGCCGACTGTGACTTTATCTGGAAATGTGACCCGTAAAAACCAGTCTGCTGATAATTCATCGATAGAAGGCTTGCCTGTTGAATTTGGGGAATTACAAGGTTCGAGTACGACCACACGTCAGATTGCAGTCACTGCACGTCAGCCACTATTTCGTTGGGATGCCTGGCAAGGTTATAAGCAGGTCAAAACCTCAGTAGAACTCAGCGAAGTTAATTTGCGTCTGCAAAAGCAGCAGCATATTTTGCAGGTGGCAGAAGCCTATTTTAATGTTTTACGTCAGCAGTCTTTAACTACGGCTTATCTGCAAGAAGAGCAGGCTTTATCAGAACAGTTAAGGATGATGAATGCCAAACTTCGAGAAGGGCTCGTGGCGAGAAGTGATGTCAGTGAAGCCAATGCCCAATATCAGAGTGCGCAAGCTAACCGGATTTCTACACAGGTGCAGTTGGTTCTAGCTCAGGAACAGTTGGCTCAGTTGATTGGACCTTATCAGGAAAATCTGGCGGTTCTGCGTGAGGATTTCCAGTTCCAGAAACCTGTTCCGAGTAATATCGGTTCCTGGACCGAACTGGCACAAAACCAGAATCTGGAAATTTTGCAGGCACGTTTGCAGAAACGCTATTCTGAAGATGCCAAACGGGTGGAGCAGGCGGCTCTCTATCCTCAGGTTGAAGCCGTTGGAACCTATGGCTATTTAAAGCAGACCCCTGAAACAGTGTTATCAACCAATGGGGATTTTGACCAGATTGGTGTCGAGATTAACTGGAATTTGTTTACCGGTGGCCGAACCCAAAAAAGTATTCGTCAGGCGGGCGTGAATGTACAGAGAAGTGAGGCCCAACTGGATGCTGCAATCCGCAAAGCCAACACCGATGTCAAACAGTCTTATCTGCAGGTAGAAACGGATGAGGCTAAACTGAATGCACGTAAAGCAGCGATGCAGTCTTCAGATATCGTTTCTCAAGCTTCCAGAGCTCAATATCAGGAAGGTTTAAAAACCATGGTGGATGTATTACTGGCGCAGCGCAATGCCTTCTCTGCCAAGACCGATTATCTGAATGCCAAATATGATTATTTGCTGCATGTACTGCAATTACAGGCTTCAGTAGGACAATTGACAGAAAAGGAATTGGCAGAGATGAATGCCTGGCTCATTGAATATGACCGTTCTTAAAGAAGGCTAACAAGTTGTCATCAAACTTTCATGATAGTCATGCTTTAATCACAGTTCATGATGTATTTTTGCCTTTTCCTGTTCAGGAGTAGATTTCCTTGAGTCCCAATAATCCTGTGCTCAGTCATCACATTTCTTCGCAATTCAATGAAGAATTGCAGGATGTAAATACCAAGTTCATGACCATGGGTGGCATGGTAGAACAGCAGGTAGCCAATGCCATTCATGCGCTGCTGGATACAGATGCTGCCATGGCGGTCGATGTGCAGTTTCAGGACAATACTGTGAACCGCTTGGAAAGTGAAATTGATGAGGCGCTCACCCTGATTTTGGCTCGCCGTCATCCAGCTGCCATTGATCTGCGTATGGTGCTTGCCATGTCCAAGGCCAATACCGATCTGGAACGGATTGGAGATGAAGCATCGAAAATTGCCCGTATTGCCCAGACTTTGTGTGAAGAGGGTGGTTCACCACGCGGTTATATGGAAACCCGACATATTGGTAATCAGGTTCGGGTGATGATTCATGATGCATTGGATGCCTTTGCTCGTCTGGATGTAGACCAAGCGCTACGCGTGATGCAGGCAGATGCTGACATTGACCGGGAATATCAGTCCGCTACCCGTACCTTAATGACTTATATGATTGAAGATCCACGGCATATTAGTCGGGTGATCAATGTGCTTTGGGTGCTACGCTCACTGGAACGCATTGGAGATCATGCACGTAATATTTCGGAACAGGTTATTTATATGGTCAAGGGCCTAGATGTACGCCATAGCAGTGTCGAAGAAATTGAGCAAAAATTTCAGCGTTAAGCAAACCTAAATAATGATAAAAAGCCTGCATTGTGCAGGCTTTTTTTATTTCAAAAAATGTTCTTGATATTGTGAAAGCTAGACAGGAGAGGCGTTCCCTAATATTACTATAAGAAACATCACATAAATAAAAATTACTAATAAGCTTTATAAATTTAATTAAAAGAAATGTGAACTATTTATCAAAAAACATACAAAAGTTGTATATAATTTAGCAAAATGCGGGTTGACTTATGAAAATGGAATTATTTTCAGAAAATGAAAAGATTTTTTCATGTGCTCATCAAACCAATAGATAAGAAAGAAAAACGAAGCTCTTTTGTTATCAGTCACATACTTCTTGTCTAAACCTAACCCTGCTTTCATTTACTCAGTGAAATTATATATTTAAGAGAAAATTCATGATCATTGATGAAAGTCAAAGAGAAGCTTCCCGAATTTACTTTTCTGTGCAGTTAAAGTTTGTGATCGCGTTAATGGGTGCGTATTTTTGAACCGTATTTTCCATCTAGATTGCTCAGGACTGGTTGCATGATTTGAGTACTTATGTTGGTTACTTTTGGGCTATTTTTCTGATTTATGGTATTGCCATTATTCCAGGATTTATGAACTCATTTGCGGCATTAAGCCTGATGATGGACAGACGCCCTAAACGCCAGCCATTAGCAGTTTATCCAGGGATTACCATGTTGGTGGTTGCTTACAATGAAGCCGCGTCAATTGAAGACACTTCGGTCAGTATTAATCAGCAAAAATATCCGGGAAAATTACAGGTTATTGTGATCAATGATGGTTCTCAGGATGAAACCGCAGAGATTGTCCGCAAAGCAGAATCAAGATTTCCCTAGCTGACTTTACTGGATTTAAAGCAAAATGCAGGGAAGGCGCATGCCTTAAATGAAGGCTTGAAACTTGCCGAACATGATCTGGTGATTACCGTCGATGCGGATTCCTATCTCCATCGTGTTGCCTTGATCAATATTGTTGAACGCTATGTGGCAGATCCTCCAAATACACGTGCGGTTGCGGGTAAAATTCTGGTACGTAACTCACGTACTAATTTGCTGACCAAAACTCAGGAATGGGATTATTTTCTGGGTATCTCGGCAACCAAACGCCTGCAATCTCTCTATCAGGGAACTCTGGTAGCGCAAGGTGCTTTCTCTATTTATGAACGTAATGCCCTGATTGAAGTCGGCGGCTGGCCTGAATGTGTAGGTGAAGATATTGTGCTGACCTGGGCCTTGTTAAATGCAGGTTATCGGATTGGTCATTGTGAGGATGCCTGCCTGTTTACCAATGCACCGATGACGCTTAAAGTGTTTGTTAAACAGCATCAGCGTTGGGCTCGTGGCATGATTGAAGCATTTATTAAGCATCCCAGTATTTTAATCAAGCCAAGACTCTCTACATTTTTTATTTACTGGAATCTGTTTTTCCCGTGGCTGGATATTGCCTTTACCTTTGGCTTTATTCCGGGAATCATTCTGGCATGTTTTGGACATTACTGGATTGTCGGAATCATGACTTTGGTGCTACTACCAATGGCATTCCTGTTGGGTTTCTTAAATTATTCGATTGAACGCAGAATGTTTAATGACCTGGAGCTGAAGGTCCGCAAAAACTTCAGTGGCTTTTTATTGTATGTATTGGCCTATAGCTTCCTGCTTCAACCTGCCAGTATTTTAGGCTATATGGATGAAGTGTTGAGAACACGAAAAACCTGGGGAACAAAATGAACACTATGAAAATCGGATATGTATGTGTTCCTCTGCTCATGAGTTTGAGTACTGCCAGCCTGCCCAACGGATTAGATGAAAATCAGACATCAAGTGAACGAGCGGCTGGAACAGAATTCTTTTTGAGTGACGATAGCGAAGGCTTCCAGATTCGTAAATTGTCAGCGGAATTCTTGCCTCAATATGAAGATGCCGATCATTATGTGGGTATCCTTGGCAGCGCTTATCAATATAGGGCAGATGACTGGAAACGTGATGGTCAGAAAGTCTCATTTATTGGGCGTGATATTGAGTCCGCTACAGCCAATGGCTAGACCTTAGAAGCAGGGTTATTTGAGCAAGGTGATCATACTTTATTGACCTTTGATGGCAGTTACCGTACCGCACTTGCAGAAAAGACAGCAGTAGAACTTTTTGTCAATCGTGACTGGGTTGAAACCCAGCCTGCACTTGATGCAGGAACGAATTTTACTTTTGTTGGTGCAGCACTGGATCAGGGTTTAGGTGAACATGTCACTCTCGTGGGGTTAGCGGGAACACAGTTTTTCTCGGATGATAACCGCCGTGATCATGGCCGCCTTAGACTGATTTATCAGCCTTCACTAGATCTAGGTCTAACGCTTCAGGCTCGTTATCGTATGTATCGCAGCAGTGAAGAAGATGTGGGTAGAGAGTACTTCAACCCAGAAGATTATCAAGAATCGATGCTCGCTCTTGGCTGGCGTCAGCGTTTTGCTGGCTGGTCTGCAGGCTTAACGGCAGGCTTTGGCCGAGAAAAAATCAATCAGGATCCGAGTCAGTCTGCCCGATTATTCGACTTAACTTACAAAGTCCTGTTCGTGGCTCGCAATTTCTGCGGATGAATGCCGGATATAATCGTAGTGCTTCGTTCTATGGTCCGAATTACGATTACCGCTATATTAAGGGTGAATGGATTATGCGGTTTTAGCACTGGATAATGAATCTTGATTTTAAGCGGTCTTTAAAGACCGCTTTTCTTTTTTAGAGAGAGTTGAATGAAGAGCTAACCTAACTATGCGTTTCTTCCTCTGCATCATCTTCAAAAGTCTTGGCAATTTTTTCAATATTCAGGCTCTTCGCCATCGCATCAAAAATTTCCTTATACACGCCGTCCTGATGATAAAGCGCATCATGTTCACCGTGTTCGGCAATACAACCTTCTTTCATTACATAAGTATAGTCCGCATCAACAATCTGAGACAGGCTATGCGAAATGATAATCACGGTACGGCCTTGCTTGATCTGATCCAGACTCTGTTTAATCTGTTCGGTCGCAATGGCATCTAGGCTTGCCGTCGGCTCGTCCAGAAAAATAATCGGCGGGTTTTTCAGGAACATCCGTGCGATGGCAATCCGCTGTTGCTGACCGCCAGACAGTTGCAAGGCATCGGAATCATAGCCATCCGGTAGCTGTAAAATCTGTTCATGAATCGAGGCTTTTTGAGCAGCAGCAATCACTTCATCCATACTGGCATTGGTTTTGCCATAACGGATATTGTCAAAAATCGTGCCCTGGAAAATATGGTTTTTCTGTAGTACCAATCCAATATGATCACGCAGATATTGAGTGTCATAATCTTTTAAATCAATCCCATCCAGCTTGATCTGACCTTCCTGTGGTTCATAAAATTTATCCAGTAGACTGATCAAGGTTGATTTTCCGGCTCCCGATAATCCTACCAGTGCGGTAATGGTATTGGGTCGAATCTCCATATTGATATCCTTTAAGGCATGATGCCCATTCGGATAATAAAAATTCACACCACTTAGCTCAAATCGGCCTTGGACAGGTGGTTTTTGCTGTCCGCTTTGCTCAATTTCAGCATCTGCTTCCAGAATATTAAAGAAGCTTTCTGAATAAATCATGGCATCATTCACTTCATCATAAATCCGGTGCAGCGAGCGAATCGGGGCAGAGACGTTATTAAAGAGCAGCACATGGTACATGATCATGCCGATACTCATCTGTCCATCCAGTACAAAATAGGAAGTCAGGATGATAATCAGGACTATGCCGATCTGTTCAATAAAGGTTTTTAGGCCATCAAATAGGAAGCTGGTCTGCCGGGTTTTCATCTGGTTATCGGTCAGCTCACGCTGCAAGCTCAGCTGCTTGTCTGATTCAATCGATTCCCGGTTAAAGGATTTGATGACTGTAATTGAATTGATGATGCTGAGAATCCCTTGGCTCTTTTTTTCCCGGCCATCTCTTAGACTACGGCGCCATCCACCAAGTTTTTGTGCCTGTTTATAGGTGAGCCAGAAGTAGATCGGTACAATCGCTGTGGCGACCAGTCCGACATAAAAATTGGCATAGTACATCAGTCCGAGTGCGACAATTGCACTGGTAAATAGAGGAAAAATATCAATAAAAAAGATCTGAACCAGTCGCGTGAGGGAGCCAATTCCGCGGTCGATCCGGGTCTGTAATTTTCCAGCCTGGTTATTGTCCTGATTAAAAAATGCCAGCCGGTATTTTAAAAACTTTTCAATAATGCCTTGAGCCAGATCTTGGGAAATAAAAATCCGCAGCTTTTCTCCATAAAACTTCTGCCCAAACTGGACCAGTGCATTCACCACTTCTTTACCGAGTAAGATGGCAGAGATAGTGATCAGGATATGCCAGCCTTCATCCAGTCCCTGTCCTTGTTCCAAAAGAGCATTAATGCTGTCTACTGCATATTGCAGGGTCAGTGCATTGACCTGAGCAGTAAAGGAACCAATCAGGGTCAGAATGAGGGTCGCAATCACCAAAAGCCGATAAGGGCTAACAAAGGGACGAAGTTTTAAAAACAGCTGCCATAAATTCATAAGCAATTATTTTTATTGTCAAAGTTGAATTTAGTCTAGGCAGGAATAGAGGTGCTCACAAGAGTAAATGTTGTATTTATTTGTGAAATTGGATTGTAATTTTTCTGGATAAGTCTCAATCTTTTCAGCAAGATACTGAAATTTTTAGACTGATTTTAAAATGACTTTGGACCTGTTTGCGCCAGAACCTCAAATGAATTTATTACCCTTTGATGGGGTGGTAGAGGATTATGGCCAGATTTTAAATGAGCAGCAGAGCCAGCAATATTTACAGCATTTTCTAGCTCATCTGGCCTGGCAAGCGGATGAAGTCACTTTATTTGGCAAGCACTACGTCACTGGGCGAAAAGTCGTCTGGTATGGCGATGAACACTATCAATATCATTATTCTGGAAGTTTCAAACAAGCTCATATTTGGACACCGGGGCTATTTCGGTTAAAGCAGCATATTGAAAAATTGGTGGGTCATTCCTTTAATTCCTGTCTGGCCAATTTATATGAAGATGGTTCGCAAGGTCTGGGCTGGCATAGTGATGATGAAGCGGCTTTATATCAGGGAACGTCACAGGAAAATGTGATTGCATCCCTCAGTTTGGGGGCAACCCGCAAGATGAGCTTTAAACACAAAACAGAGAATGAAACAGTAGATCTGCTTTTACAAAGTGGTCAATTGATTGTGATGCGAGGACAGACCCAACACTACTGGAAACATTGCATCCGGAAAACGACTCGGGTTTTAGAACCTAGAATTAACCTGACCTTTCGTTATTTTTTTCCTTAGTTAAATCTCTTCATAAAATAAAAAATATTAGTCCATTCGTATTTAAAGTTCTTTCTCTCTCAGAGAGAAATTAGGATAAGGGAGTTTCTTTGCTCATTATTGAATGATTAAAAAATGATTGATGAAGGCACTCTATTGTTTTTAGATTAAAAGTATCCCGATGAACTAAAAAAGAGATTCTTTAATTCAAAAAAATAGCATCTCGAAAGATGCTATGGCTGATATTCAAAAAGAAATTTAAGGTTGTAGTCCAACCGGATGCCGATACCAGCTTTCAATCAAGAGGGCAGCAGCAATACTGTCCGCTGACAATTTTTTGCCGCGACCTTGAGCCTGATAATGATCCAGTTCATCCCGTGCTTCACGAGTGGTCAGGCGTTCATCCACCATCAAGGTTTCAATATTGGTCTGATGACGTAAACGGCGGGCAAATTTACGTGCCCGTGTCGACAGTTCAGATTCACTATCATCCATATTCAGTGGCAGACCAACTAAAAATAAGCCTGGCTGATGGCTTTTTACGATTTTCAGTAACTCATCCCAGTTCGGGATCCCATCTTTCATGGGAAATAAAGGGAGGGGATTGGCACTTTCAATCAGGGATTGGCCGACTGCCATTCCCATTTTCTGTGTACCAAAATCAAACGCCATAATAGTGTTTGGCGCGTTTACATCAGGCATGTCCAATCTCGGAAGATAACCAGGTTCGGTCTACGCCCATTTTTTTATAGGCAGCATCCCAGCGGTCGTTATAAGGTAAGTTAAAAATCAGGTCCATATCGGATTCACAGATTAGCCAGTCACCCCGGGCAATCTCTTCTTCAAGCTGATGTTTGCCCCAGCTGGCATAACCCAATGCGATCTGATAGCGGCCTACACCTTCATTATGCGCAATCGCATCCAGAATATCTTTAGATGTGGTAATACAAACATTTTCACCCACAGCAATAGAGGAATGCCAGGTCGGCTGACCGGTATGCAGGACAAAACCAGCCTCTGGTCGCAAAGGTCCACCTTGCAACACTTCATGGGGATTGACATTATCTGCCTCAATATCCAGATCATTCAGCAATTCTTTAATTTGAATGCCAGCAGGGCGGTTAATAATAATCCCTTGAGCGCCATCTTCATCATGACGGGCCAGATAAATGACCGTGTGGGCAAAAAAATCGTCACTTGCATGGGGTGGCGCAATCAGACAACGATGAGTCAGATATTGTTTAGTCACCTGAGCGGCTCTCCAAAATTCTATATCGTTTGTGATCGTGGTAGATGATTTATCAGGGCAAAAGACTGGATTTTCAATTCTGCAAATTGTCTATTCCTTTATTTACTTATCCCACAAAAATGCACCACTGACAACTTAGCTTTGTAGATGCTGAGTATAAAAAAACTACAAATAGGTATTTTTTTATTTTTTTAATAGACTTCTTGCATTAGTCAAAATTTAAACAGCCCAAAGCTACATTTTATAAGGTTTTAGCCAATTCAAAAATTAGGTAAAACGATACTTTCGCAAGAGGTCTATTTTTAATTGTTTAATAATCAAACTAAATAATTAAATAGAAGAAAATATTAAATTTTATATTTAAAGCGGAGGGCTTTATTTTTTATTAATTTTTTTATAAGTTGTTTTAAACTAAAAGCTGTTCATAAAAAATCCCTGCACTAGTCAGGGAGTTTTTATTAAGCATGATTTATGCTTGCTGAAACTTTAACTGTCTTAACTGACGTGCATGCTGCAAGGTGGTTTCATTAATTTCCACGCCACCCGTCATACGTGCAAGTTCCTGTACAATTTCACTTTCTTCCAGATTAATAATGGTACTGCTGGCTGGATCAGTCTGGCGTTTTTTCACCAGTAAATGCTGGTCGGACTGTGCAGCCACCTGCGCCTGATGGGTGATACATAGAATTTGTACATGCTGTGCCAGATCAGCCAATAAGCGACCCACGATTTCCGCAGTTCCGCCACTGATCCCGACATCGATTTCATCAAAGACCAGCACTTCAGCTTCGGTTTTTTCTGCATTCATCACCTGCATCACCAAGGCGATACGGGATAATTCACCACCTGATGCCACCCGTGCCAGAGGTTGGGCTGGAATGCCCTTGTTGGCAGTAAACAGAAGCTGGATAAAACTCAAACCCTCACTTGATGGATGTTCCAAAGGCTCAAATTTAAATTCAAAATGTGCTTCAGGTAGGGCAAGCTGTTTCACCTGTTCGGTCAGTTTCTTCGCCAGCGGTTCGGCCGCAGCACGGCGAATCTGATCCAGATGTTGAGCTTTGCTTAGAAACTCCTGATAAGAGACCTCGACCTGTTCAGCCAGAGTTTCCGGGTCTTCCAGCTGATGCAGTTGCTCAAGCTCAGCCTGCCAGGCCTCATATTCTTCTTTCAGAAATTCTGGCTGGGTGCGGTATTTGCGTGCTAAACGGTGAAACACCTCCAGTTTGGAATTCAGTTCTTCCATACGTTCCGGATCAAAGCTTTGCCGATCCATAAACTGGCGTAAGGTCGCCGTCGCATCTTCAAGTTCACTTTGGGCATTGAGCAATGAAGTGTAAATCTGGGAAAGCTGCTCGCTACGACCGGCATGCGATTCCATACGGCGTAAAATTGAAGCCAGTTCCTGCGAAATATTCTGTTCACCTTCATCCAGGCCATTCAGGCTATAGACACAGTCCTGCATAATCGCTTCATGATGTGAAAGACGGTCAAATTCCTGCTCAATTTCCTGATAATCTGTCTGGATGACTTCTTCCAGTTCTTCCAGTTGCAGCTCCAGAGTTTCCATGCGTTGCTTACGGGTCGCTTGTGCATCTAGCGCGGCCTGATGCTGGCGAATATTTTTATGCCAGGTGTTATAAGCGTCACGTACTTCCTGAGCTGGTGCATAAAAATTGCTATAGCGATCTAGCCAGTGTTTGGGATAAGGCGGTTCTAGAAGTTGCTGCTGACTATGCTGGCTGTACAGCTGAACCAGTAAGCGACCAATTTCTTTAAGTTCTGACAGGCTGCTTGGGCGGCCATTGATCCAGGCCTTACTACGTCCAGTGGCAAAGATCACCCGGCGTAAATGAATTTCCCCTGACTCATCATCGAGTTCATGCTCTTTTAACCAGCCTGCTTCAGGGCTGTCTTCCTGATAGCTAAAGGTCGCGGTTACATCCGCTTTTTCGGTGCCATAACGCACATAATTGGTATCGGTTCGTTCACCCAGGCAAGCAGATAGAGCATCCAGTAACAGGGATTTACCTGCACCGGTTTCACCAGTAAGAACGTTAAAACCTTTATCAATATCAATAGCAAGATGCTCGGCCAAAGCAAAATTGATCAGAGTTAAATGTGTCAGCATAAACGCATCCGGGCTGCGAAAAGTTTGAATGAAATAGCATGTCAGTTGCTTTAGTCTAGCAACGCGGCTGTTATTATAAATCAGGATAAATCGATTTCATTCTATCTTAAATTTCATGGATTAATACACGCCTATTTGAATGTTGTGTCACAGGAACCAAGATTAGGCCACTGAAGTTACAAAAGATATTTTCATTTTTCTGACATGCTTGAAGGTTAAATTAAATCAGATCGGAATATATTTTGCTTATAAATGGCGGGAAAAATCACGGCATTTTCCAAGATCTGCTGAAATCACTTAAACAGCCTGGAATAAAGACAAGCAGGGGTACCCCATAATTTCATTCAAGTCCGATAAACTTCGATTGATTAGTTGCGGGTGCACATTTAAACTACAGCAATTAAAATATTACAAAATGCTTTATCTGGAGAAATGGCATGTCAGCTCAGTTTGATCATGTATCAGTACTTAAAAAATCGAATGTGTATTTTGGCGGGTTATGCATCAGCCATGTGGTGCAATTTGAAGATGGCACTAAAAAAACCTTAGGGGTAATTTTACCTTCAGAAAATGCATTAACTTTTGAAACACATGTCCCTGAGCGTATGGAAATCATTTCAGGTGAGTGCCGTGTGCAAATCGCTGACAGCGAAGAGAAAGAACTGTTCCGTGCTGGTCAGTCGTTCTATGTGCCAGGCAATAGCCGTTTCAAAATCGAAACTGATGACGTGCTGGACTATGTTTGCCATTTTGAAGGCTAAACAGACCTACAGATGAGCTGTAACCGATCAAGAAATTTTGTTCTGAATCGGTTAAACTAAGCTTGATACAGAATCCTGTGAAGTTGGCTTTGCAGGATTTTTCTTTTGCTGCCTATTTCCCAATTTATTTTCGAGGTCGTTCATGGCTAAACCTGAGTATTATTATGGCGTCCATTCAGTAGAATCACTGCTGGAGCTTGAGCCTGAACGTGTCTTGACTCTTTTTACCCTGAAAGGTCGTGATGATCAGCGCCTGAAACGTGTGCTGGAATTGGCTGAGCCTTTCGGCATCAGTGTCCAGCAGGCTAGTCGTGACAAGTTAGAAAAACTGGCAGGTTTGCCTTTTCACCAAGGCGTTGTGGCGGCAGTTCGTCCGCATCCAACCTTAAATGAAAAGGATCTGGAAGATCTATTGAAGCAAGATTCTCAAGTACTTCTATTAGCACTCGATCAGGTAACTGATCCACATAACCTGGGTGCTTGTATTCGTACTGCCGCAGCGATGGGTGTAGCGGCTGTGATTGTACCGCGTGACCGTTCAGCAAGCCTGACGCCAACTGCACGTAAAGTAGCAGCGGGTGGTGCAGAAAAAGTGAAGTTTATTCAGGTGACCAATCTGGCGCGCACTTTGGGTCAAATCAAAGATGAATTTAATGTACGTGTGGTTGGTACGATGCTGGATGAAAAAGCTTTACCTATCCAGAAATTTGATTTTACCGGAACAGGTGTATGCGTGGTGATGGGTGCGGAAGATACTGGTTTACGTCCAATTACCCAAAGCCAATGTGATCAGACGGTTTATATTCCGATGGCAGGCAATCTACAAAGTCTGAATGTGAGTGTGGCAACAGGGATGGCTCTTTATGAGGCCTGTCGTCAGCGTCAAGCTTAAGTCCTTTTTATTGTTTACTTAAATACTGTTAAAGAAGAAGTCTATGTCTCCCCGAACGCAAGGTTATGCCTTTGTCTTAATTACCATGTGTATTTGGGGAGGTTTTACCTTAAGCACGCGCTTAAGTGCCCAGTGGGGGATTGGTGCCTGGGATCTGGTTGGATTACGTTTTCTATTGGCTTTTCTGATTCTGATGCCGGTCCTGATTTA
Organism: Acinetobacter sp. UBA1496; assembly: GCF_002324975.1. Lineage (NCBI taxonomy): Bacteria > Pseudomonadati > Pseudomonadota > Gammaproteobacteria > Moraxellales > Moraxellaceae > Acinetobacter > Acinetobacter sp. UBA1496. The sequence goes on from NZ_DCRI01000091.1 coordinate 22,858, forward strand.
TAAAAAGGACACAGCCTTTTTATGGAGTAAGGAATCCTTTCTCTTAGCCATGATCGGTGGAGTGGGGTATTGCCTGACAGCCTATACCGCTTTCCATTATGCACCTGCAGCTCATGCTGCCGTATTTCTCAATGGCTGTATTCCGCTTAGTACCGCAGTGGCTGCTTTTGTATTATTTAAACAGGGGTTTGACCGACATACCTGGATTAGTATGGCGATTATGCTGCTTGCGATTGGCAGTATGAGCTGGCTGATGTTCCGGGAGTCTGGTGTTGCCTTGGGATTAGGCGATCTGCTGTTTTTCATCAGTGCGATGTGGTGGGGGGTGTTCACTGTACTGCTACGTCAATGGAAGCTATCTGCCTGGCATTCTATGGCTAGTGTGGCGATCTGGTCAGCCATCGTTTATGTGCCAATTTATCTGCTATTCTTCCCCAAACATCTGGATGCGGCTGAACCTTGGCAAATGGCTTCCCAAGTTCTCTTTCACGGTATTTTTGTGGTGATTGTAGCGACACTAACTTATGTGGAAGCGATTAAGCGTTTAGGTGCATTTAAAGCGGGCAGTATCGTGACCCTCGCACCATTTATTGCTGCCATACTGGCTGTACCGTTATTAAATGAACCTCTAAGTCTCGCGATTGTCTCTGGTTTGGTAGGTATGGCAATTGGTGCCATACAGCCTTGGCGCTGGTTTATGCATCGAGATAGCCTGAGTCAAAAACTGGAACAACAAAAAAAGCAGTCCTAAAAGGGCTGCTTTTTATTTGGAGACTGACTGAGTTCGGGTTAATGATTTTGAGTAGCCATCTGAAGATATTTTTCATGCAATGGTGTGAGATGGGCATAGAGATGTTCCAGCTCACCATCATTCAGCACAATGTCATCAGCCATGGCACACTTTTGTTCACGCGGCATTTGTGCGGCAATGATCTTCTGAATTTGCTCTACATTTTGTCCATCGCGCTGCGAAGCCCGTTGAATTTGCAGTTCAATAGCAGCATCAATTAATAATGTATGTTGTGTCAGTTCATGCTGATTGGTTTCAAACAATAAAGGAGAAACTAAAATCGCATAAGGACTTTGCGCTGCATGCAACTGTTGAATAATTGAAGTGCGAATAGCAGGGTGGGTGATATTTTCCAGCGTTTTTCGTGCTTCTGGGGACTGGAAAATATGTTCACGTAAAGCACGGCGATTCAATGAGCCATTCTCAAGTAAAACCCAATCACCAAAAGCTTGCTGAATCTGCTGTAGGGCTGGTTGACCAATATCAACGACTTCACGGGCAACAATATCTGCATCTACGATAGCAATCCCTTGAGATTCAAACCATTGGCTGGCAGCAGACTTGCCACTGCCAATTCCACCAGTTAAACCGAGTACAAATTTCATTTTACTGACCTAAATAGATTTTCATGATCTGCTCACCCCATAAAAAGGCAATCCAGCCGGCAATGGCAATATAAGGACCAAAGGCAAAGGGCTGGTTTTCTTTACGGACTTTAAGCAGGATAATCCCAATAATCGCACCCACTAATGATGACAATAATACAATGAGTGGTAGGAGCATAGGCCCCATCCAGGCACCTAGGGCTGCTAACAGTTTGAAATCTCCATAGCCCATACCTTCCTTGCCGGTCACCAGCTTAAATAGATAATACACTACCCATAAGCACAAGAAGCCAATGATATAGCCCCAGATGGCAGAACTAGGGGTAGTATAAATCACATAACTATTAATACCCAGGCCAAGTGCAGCCAGCGGCAGGGTATAGCGATCGGGTAATAATTGGGTGTCGAAATCAATAAAGGTGAGGGCAATTAAGACATAGGTAAAAACCAAACCAAACAGCATCTTTATTGTAGGCCCGAATGTTGCTACCACTATTAATGCACAAACAGCTGTGAGAAGTTCGATAAATGGATAGCGAATACTGATTGGATTCTGACAGTTGCCACATTTACCGCGTAATAAGATCCAGCTAATCACTGGAATATTTTGATACCAGCGAATAGGAGTCTGACATTTCGGGCAGGTTGAAGCTGGCTTGCTTAAAGTAATTTTGCTTTCATCAATAATGGGCTGATCTGGATGCAAAAACAGCTGGCAATCTGTACGCCATTCCTGTTCCATCATTTTAGGGGTGCGGTAAATGACAACGTTTAAAAAGCTACCAATACAGAGACTAAAAAGCCCAACTGCGAGATAAAGCGCAGTTGAGTTTTGACTGAAATATAAAATAAAATCTTGCATTAAACCACGGAACCCATTTGGAAAATTGGAAGGTACATTGCGATAACAAGGCCACCAACAAGGACACCAAGAATGGCCATAATCAAGGGCTCCATCATGGAAGTTAAACCGTCGACCGCATTGTCGACTTCATTTTCATAATGGGTTGCGACTTTATCCAGCATAGCATCTAGTGCGCCGGATTCTTCACCAATCGCAACCATTTGTACGGCCATAGAAGGGAATTTATCGGTGACACGCATGGCAAATTGAAGCTGTTGACCGGTTGCAACATCTTCCTTAATTTTTAATACCGCCTCCTCATAGACCACGTTATTGGTTGCACCAGCAGTCGATTCAAGCGCATCAATTAATGGCACACCGGCAGCAAAAGTGGTGGCGAGAGTGCGACTATAACGGGCAATGATCGCTTTATAGACCAGATCACCAAAGATGGGTGCTTTGAGCGCGGCCTTATCCAGTAAATCACGGAATTTTTTGCTACGCTTTTTCGCTTCAAGGAAAGCAGTAATCACTACGCCAATTCCAATAATCAAAAGAAACCAATATTTTTGCATCCATTCGGACATATTGACTACCATTTTAGTAAATGCAGGTAAGTCCGCACCGAATGAAGAGAATAAGTCCTGGAATACAGGGACTACTTTCACCATCAGGATAATTGTGACGATCACAGCTACTACAATAACTGTAGCTGGATATTTCATGGCTTTTTTAATTTTTTGCTTTAACAGTTCACTTTTTTCTTTATAAATTGCGACACGATCCAGCATGGTTTCCAGAGCACCCGATTGTTCGCCAGATTCGACCAAAGAGCAGAATAGATTATCGAAATATTGCGGGTACTTACGTAGAGCACCAGCGAAAGTATTCCCGCCTTCGACTTCGCCTTTAATTCCAAGCACAACCTCACGCATAGATGGATTTTCTAAACCTTCTGCAACAATTTCAAAGCCTTGTACTAAAGGCACCCCCGCTTTCATCATGGTGGCGAGCTGACGGGTGAAGATAGTGATATCCAGTGTAGAAACTTTTTTCTTCATCAAACCTTCGAGAATATTTTTTTTCTTTTCTCGAATGGTTTTGATCGTAATGCCTTGTTTGCGCAAGTTCACTTTTGCTAAGGCCATATTTCGTGCCGGCAATTCCCCCTTGATCTTGGCGCCTTTGCGGTCAACTCCTTCATAACTGAAGATCGGTGTCATCTGGCCTTTTTTTACTGCTGCCATAGCTTTATCCTTATTTTATATTCAGCACGATCATTCGCTGGTTACACGATTGACTTCCTGTAAAGAAGTCACCCCCTGCATAACCTTCACTAACCCTGATCGGCGTAAATTGTTAAATCCTGCACGCGCGGAAGCTTCAGCAATTTCAATGGCATTGCCATCTTCCATAATAATTCTTGAAATTTCAGGTGTGACTTTCATGACTTCGTAAATACCGACCCGGCCCTTATACCCTTCACGGCATTCATTACAGCCGACTGGCTCATAAATCTGAAATTCAGGGCTTTGTAAATCTGATTCGGTAAAGCCCATTTCCAGCAAACTTTGCTGAGGAATATCAGCCGGTTTTTTACATTGCGAACACAAGCGACGGGCCAGACGCTGCGCAATCACTAGATTGACCGAGGTCGCGATATTGAAAGAAGGGACGCCCATATTACGTAAACGGGTCAGAGTTTCTGGAGCACTGTTGGTGTGCAGGGTTGACATCACCATATGACCTGTTTGTGCTGCCTTGATTGCAATTTCAGCTGTTTCCAGATCACGGATCTCACCGACCATAACAATATCAGGATCCTGGCGCAAGAAGGATTTTAATGCCGCTGCGAAAGTCAGGCCAACTTTATTATTCACGTTAACCTGATTAATCCCTTGAAGATTAATCTCGACTGGGTCTTCCGCAGTAGAAATATTGGTATCTTCACGGTTTAAAATGTTTAAGCCCGTATAAAGCGATACGGTTTTACCGGAACCAGTAGGACCAGTAATCAGTAACATCCCTTGCGGTTTATCTAAGGCTTCCATGAATAACTCTTTCTGCTCAGGTTCATAACCTAAAGCATCAATTCCCAGCATGGCACTAGACGGATCTAGAATACGTAGAACCAGTTTTTCACCAAACAGGGTAGGGAGTGAGTTAACACGGAAGTCGATAGCTTTGTTTTTTGAAAGCTTTAATTTAATACGGCCGTCTTGAGGCACGCGTTTCTCAGAAATGTCCATTTGCGACATAACTTTTAAACGTGACGCCAAACGGTTTGCTAGTTGTAGCGGCGGTGTTGCAATCTGACGTAAAACCCCATCGACACGATAGCGTACCCGATACATTTTTTCATAAGGTTCAAAATGTAGATCCGATGCGCCCATACGAATGGCATCAATCAGTAATTTATTAATATATTTAACAATCGGGGCTTCTTCACCCTTGTCTTTTTCGTCTTCTTCTTTATTTGGATCGGCTGTGTCGACATCAACGTCTAGATCGAAATCATCATCGAAATCAAAAGTACTTTCTTCAGTAAAGTTTTGCTCGATCAGTTTCTCGAGTTTATTGTGTTCAACAATAACGGTTTCAATATTTAGTTTGGTGGCAAAACGAATTGCATCCGTTGCTTCAATATTGGTTGGATTGCTCGTGGCAACATAAAGAACATTGGAATTCTTATAAATTGGCAAAATTCGATGTTTAGTAATTAGCTTTTCATCGATATCTTCACGTAGGATTTGTCCTGGATCATAAGCGCTAATATCAAATAGAGGCTCACCAAATTCTACTGAGATCGTTTCAGCAATGGTGGTAGGGGAAAGATTATGATGACTGACCAAATAGGCCACGATATCCGTTTTTTCTTGTTTGGCATTGGCTAAAGCAGTACGCATATCTTCAGCCGATAATACCCCTTCATCGACCAGGCGACGAATAAACCCCGTAAATCTTGGTGACCCCTGCAATGCTGTCATGCTTCAATATGCCTATCAATTCAATTTTTTTAATTTACTATTCTAAAATTATACGTTTGTTATACAAAAATACCATAGCTGAGAATGCTGCAATCTTCCTGATATTCAGTAAAAGCTTGAACTGGTCGGAAGAACCGGGCATTTTTTTCAGTGATAACAAAAAATATCCATTTTGAATAGTCTAAACTGAGAAATAGGATGAATAAAACTATTCTTTAAATTTTACAATTCCGTGTAGAATGTGCCCAATTCAAGATATGTCAGTGAAATAGGTTATTTATGTCGGTTTCGACGATTACCCCTTGGGTAGTGGGCAACTGGAAAATGAATCCAATGCAAGCAGATGCCCAGGCTTTGGTTCAAAATTTCAAAGACTTGCTTGAGTCTGCACCAGTTTCAACAGAGAAATGTCATTTGGGTGTGGCACCGACAACCCTTGCCTTAACTCAAATTCAAACTGCATTTGCTTCTGCAAATCGCCCTGTATATACCGTAGCACAAGATGTATCACGTATTTCAGGTACAGGCGCTTATACCGGGGAAGTAAGTGCTGAATTATTGGCTGATAGCCAGATTCGCTATGTATTGATTGGACACTCTGAACGCCGTGAAATTTTTGCTGAAAGTTCACAGATTCTAAATGCTAAAATCAAGAATGCCTTAAATGCCGGCTTAACCGTAATTTACTGTGTGGGCGAAAGTCTGGAACAGCGTGAAGCAGGGCAGGCAGAAGCAGTGGTTCTGCAACAGATTTGTGATATCGCGACTGTGGTTGCAGGCGAGCAGTGGAAAAATATCGTGATTGCTTATGAGCCAATCTGGGCCATTGGTACCGGTAAAACAGCTTCTCCGCAAGATGCGCAGGCCATGCATGCCCAGATCCGTCAGGGCTTGAGCCAGATTACAGGTTATGCTGCGACTATGGCGATTTTATATGGTGGTAGTGTAAAACCGGAAAATGCAGTAGAGTTAGCAGCCTGTCCTGACATTAACGGGGCATTGGTGGGTGGTGCATCACTCAATGCTGAGTCGTTCCATCAAATTGCTCAAGCATTTGCAAATACACAATAATTAGGAGTTCAGCATGCAAACTTTTGTGCTGGTAGTACATATTATCTTAGCGATTTTGATGATTGTCTTGATTTTGGTTCAGCATGGTAAAGGTGCGGATGCAGGTGCATCATTCGGTGGCGGCGGTGCGGCAACGATCTTTGGTGCCTCGGGTTCGGGTAATTTCATGACCCGTTTGACGGCAGTTTTTACCGCATTGTTCTTTGTAACCAGTATTACTTTGGCGATTCTTGCCAAGAAACAGACCACTGATGCATACAGTTTGTCTTCAATTCAATCAGCTCCAACTGCGCCTGCGCAACCGGTTGAAACTTCACCAACTGCACCACAAACGACCGAATAATTTTAATTAAACCTTTCTTTTTTTCAGTGATGCGACTAGAATGCGTCACAGCTGCGGTGGTGGTGGAATTGGTAGACACGCTACCTTGAGGTGGTAGTGCTTTCGGGCGTGGGGGTTCAAGTCCCCCCTTCCGCACCAACTTATAATCCAGAACATAAGTTGGTGTATGCAGCTAAAAAAACTTCTGTTGTTGCGGGATGGAGCAGTCTGGTAGCTCGTCGGGCTCATAACCCGAAGGTCGTTGGTTCAAATCCAGCTCCCGCTACCAATCAATCCTTTTTTAAAGACGCAAACTTTTAAAAGGCAGCTTAAATCTGATTTAAGTTGAGAAGGATTATTTGCATGTTGTTGCGGGGTGGAGCAGTCTGGTAGCTCGTCGGGCTCATAACCCGAAGGTCGTTGGTTCAAATCCAGCCCCCGCTACCAATCCTTTAAAGATGCAAACTTTAAAGGCGGTTTAATGATAGAATGTTAAGCTGAATGTTATTTGTATGCTGATGCGGGATGGAGCAGTCTGGTAGCTCGTCGGGCTCATAACCCGAAGGTCGTTGGTTCAAATCCAGCTCCCGCTACCAATTTTTCAGTAACAGATAACAAATATGCAGAATGATGTGGTTGTGATTGAAAAGTTCGCATCTTTTGTATATAATTTTTGCACGTTGATGCGGGATGGAGCAGTCTGGTAGCTCGTCGGGCTCATAACCCGAAGGTCGTTGGTTCAAATCCAGCTCCCGCTACCAAGTTTCTTAAAAGAGGCTCACAACTATGGTGGGCCTTTTTGCACAGTGGGATTTGAAAAAAGTTCAAATTGTGTATTAATTGGGGCGATTTACGCCCTTTTTTATTGGCTATCGTGTAGTGTCGACAATATTTGGTCAAATCTCCATGTTTCACTACTACTATAGTTTGTATTGGTTTGTAGTGGTCAAATAGATCATAAAATCGCACCAGATGACGAGAGTAAATGAAGCTATCAAATAAAACTCAAGCACTTCAGGACTTGATTGCACCAGCAGTTGAAGCCTGTGATGTAAACCTGTGGGGGATTGAATTCCTGCCACAAGGCAAACGTTCATTATTACGGATCTATATCGACAAACCGGTCGATGAAAATGCAGCACCTGTTGTCAATGAAGATGGCGAAGAAGAGCAGGGTCGTGGTATTGGGGTTCAGGACTGTGTGCGTGTCACACAGCAAGTCGGCGCGATCTTGGATGTACATGATCCAATCTCAGGTGAATATTCGCTTGAAGTGTCTTCACCAGGTTGGGATCGTCCATTCTTCCAGCTCGAACAGATGTCAGGCTATATTGGTCATACCGTAGCACTACGTCTGATCAGTGCTGTCGATAATCGTCGTAAATTCCAAGCAAAACTGGTTGCAGTCGACCTTGAAAATGAAATGATTCAAGTTGAAGTAGAAAAGCAACAGATTTTGGATATCGACAGTCACAATATCGATAAAGCAAACTTGGTCTATCAAGATTAATTCAATTAATAAGAATCTGAACGAATAGGTGACTTATGGCACGTGAAATTCTTACCGTGGTTGAAACGGTTAGTAACGAAAAAGGTGTAAGTCGTGAAGCAATTTTTGAAGCGCTAGAACAAGCTTTGGTTGCAGCGACTAAGAAGAAATTCTACGAGGGGACTCACTCGGAAGAAGCTCGTCTTCGTGTAGAAATTGACCGTAAAACTGGGGATTACCGTACTTTCCGTCAATGGGAAGTGGTGGCTGATGAAGATCATGAAATGCCTGCTTGTCAGGATGCGATCTCTGATGTGGATCCAGCACAATGGTCGATTGGTGATATCCGTGAACTGGAAGTAGAATCAATCGATTTCGGTCGTATTGCTGCCCAGATCGCGAAACAGGTGATTGTACAGAAGATTCGCGAAGCAGAACGTGCGCTGGTTGCCGATGCGTATGAATCTAAAGTCGGTGAGCTGATCTATGGTGAAGTGAAAAAACAAACCAAAGATGGTTTTATCATTGACTTGGGTGACAACGCAGAAGCGTATCTGGCACGTGAAGAGATGATTCCGAAGGAAATCCTTCGTCCGAAACAACGCGTAAATGCGATTCTATATAGCGTTAACCGTGAAGGCCGTGGTGCACAATTATTGTTGTCACGTGCTAAACCGGAAATGCTGATTGCATTGATGAAAAAAGAAATTCCTGAAATTTCTGAAGAAATCATTGAAATTAAGGCCGCAGCTCGTCAACCGGGTGTTCGTGCTAAAATTGCAGTGAAAACCAACGACCACCGTATTGACCCGGTGGGTGCTTGTATTGGTATGCGTGGTACACGTATCCAGGCTGTACAGCAAGAGCTCAATGGCGAGCGTATTGATGTGGTGGTTTGGTCTGATGATCCTGCGCAATATATCGCAAGCGCATTAGAACCAGCAGATGTATCTAGTATTGTGATCGATGAAGATGCACGTACTGCAGACATCATTTTCGCGACTAGTGATCAGCTAGCTCGTGCAATTGGTTCACAAGGTCAAAACGTTCGTCTGGCATCTGAATTGACTGGCTACAAGCTGGATATGATGCTGGAAGAAGAATACTACGCACGTCAGCAGAGCGAAGCACAAAAATACCTGGACATGTTTGTTACACGTCTGGATATTGCTGAAGATTTGGCGATGGCGTTGGTAGAAATGGGCTTCACCTCGCTTGAAGAAATTGCTTACGTACCGCCAGAAACGTTTGATGAAATCGAACTGGATGCGGAACTGGTTGAACTACTGCAAAGCCGTGCGAAAGAAATTGCACTTGCTGATGCATTACAACAGCAAGAAAACGTACAAGCGCCAAGTGAAGAACTTGTTGCAATGGAAGGCATGACAGCAGAGATCGCGCAAGCTCTCGCAGCTCGTGGTGTGGTAACCGTAGATGACTTAGCTGACCAAGCGACTGATGATATTGAAGATATCGAAGGTCTCGGTGCTGAGAAAGCCGGTCAACTTATTATGAAAGCGCGCGAATCATGGTTTAACTAGGAGGTAGTATATGACGGACAAGTCGATTAAAGAGTTAGCACTCAGCGTGGGTCGCCATGTTGATAAGCTCCTAGAGCAGGTTCGTGAGGCAGGTTTACCACAGCGTAAAGCTGACGATATTATTACCACCGAACAACAAGATCGCTTAATGAATCATGTGAAAAAGACACAAGGTTCAGATGGCCATGCAGGACAAATCACGTTGAAACGTAAAACGACCAGTACTGCTAAAGTGGCAAGTACTTCAGGTAAGGCGAAAACGATTAATGTAGAAGTTCGCAAGAAACATACATTCGTCAAGCCAGACCCGGAACAAATTAAAGCAGAAGCTTTAGCGAAGGCTCAAGCTGAACAGCAAGCGAAAGCAGAAGCTGAACAGAAGTCAGCACCAGCTAAAAAACCTGCTGATGCACCTAAATCAGGTACAAACAATGCAAGCAAAGCACTAGAAGCAATGCGTGCAGCTCAGAAACAAGAAACTGAGAAACAGGAAACACCTAAAGCCGCTGTTGTGGTAACACGCAAATCAACTAATAAACCGATTGTGAAAGCAGCGGTTAAACAGGTTGAAACAGCAGAACAGAAAAAAGCGCGTGAAGCTCAAGCCGCTCAATTAAAAGCAGCTGAAGAAGCAGCACGTCGCAAGGCAGCTGAAGAAGCACAACAACGTACCCTTGAGCAAATGCGCAAGATGGCGTCGAAGTATTCTTCTGAAGATACCACTGCAACCATTCGTGTGATTGATGATTCTCCACTTGCGGCTGGTCTGGTTGGCCAGGCATATGAAGACTCATTTGCGAAAGAAGACCGCGAAATTAAACGTGGTACTAACACTTCAAATACACGTTCACCGAAGAAAGGTGGTCGTCGTGGTGAAGAGCAGTCTTTCCGTGATAACTCACATAAACGTGGTTTGAAATCTAGCCAAGCGAATAAGCATGGTTTTGAAAAACCAGTGAAAAAACAGGTTTATGACGTTGAAATCGGTGAAACGATTGTCGTGGCTGACCTGGCTGCGAAAATGGCAGTTAAGGTTCGTGAAGTCATCAAGTCACTGATGAAAATGGGTGAACTGGTTACTCAAAACCAGGCGATCGATCAGGAAATCGCGGCACTTGTGGTTGAAGAAATGGGCCATAACCCGGTACTGGTTTCTGAAACTGCAGTCGAAGATAACCTGCTTGAACAGGCTGAAGAAGCACGTGGTGCGCAAACTACTCGTGCGCCAGTTGTTACGATCATGGGGCACGTTGACCATGGTAAAACATCGCTTCTAGACCGTATCCGTCGTGCCAAAGTGGCGCAAGGCGAAGCAGGTGGTATTACCCAGCATATCGGTGCTTACCATGTAACGACTGATAAAGGCACTATTACATTCCTTGATACTCCGGGACACGCAGCGTTTACTGCAATGCGTTCACGTGGTGCCAAAGCGACTGATATCGTAGTTCTAGTTGTAGCAGCAGATGATGGCGTGATGCCACAAACTGCAGAAGCAATCGATCACGCTCGTGCGGCGGGTACGCCAATCATTGTTGCAATCAACAAGATGGATAAAGACTCTGCTGATCCAGATCGCGTATTGAATGAATTGACCACCAAAGAAATCGTACCTGAAGAATGGGGCGGTGACGTTCCTGTAGCGAAAGTATCTGCACATACTGGCGCGGGTATTGACGAACTTCTTGACCTGATTTTAATTCAGTCTGAATTGCTTGAATTGAAAGCATCTGAAGAAGGTGCGGCACAAGGTGTTGTGATTGAAGCACGTGTTGATAAAGGCCGCGGTGCAGTAACTTCTATTCTTGTACAGAACGGTACGTTGAAAGTGGGTGACCTAGTACTTGCTGGTTCGTCTTATGGCCGCGTTCGTGCCATGACCGATGAAAACGGTAAACGTATCAAGTCTGCAGGTCCTTCGATTCCAGTCGAAATTCTGGGTCTTCCAGAAGCGCCGATGGCAGGTGACGAAGTTCTTGTTGTGAATGACGAGAAGAAAGCACGTGAAGTTGCCGATGCGCGTATGGATCGTGAACGTCAAAAACGTCTTGAACGTCAATCTGCAATGCGTCTTGAAAACATCATGGCGTCTATGGGCAAAAAAGATGTGCCGATCGTCAATGTGGTATTGAAAACTGATGTACGCGGTACATTGGAAGCACTGCATGTTGCATTGGCTGAGCTTTCAACGGATGAAGTAAAAGTACGTATCATTGGTTCTGGTGTTGGTGCGATTACTGAATCTGACGTAACACTTGCTGAATCTTCAGAAGCGGTTCTTCTTGGCTTTAACGTACGTGCCGACAGTACTGCACGTCAAAAAGCAGATGCAGACAGTATCGACATTCGTTACTACTCAGTGATCTATCAATTGATTGATGACGTGAAAGCAGCGATGAGCGGTAAGCTAGCTCCTGAACACCGTGAAACCATCTTGGGTGTTGCTCAAGTACGTGAAGTGTTCCATTCAAGCAAATTTGGTGCTGCAGCAGGCTGTATGGTACTTGAAGGCGTATTACACCGTAATAAACCGATTCGCGTATTACGTGATGACGTGGTGATCTTCCAGGGCGAGCTAGAATCTCTTCGTCGCTACAAAGAAGTGGTGGAAGAAGTTCGTGCCGGTATGGAATGTGGTCTTGCGGTGAAAGGCTATAAAGACATCAAACCTCTCGATAAAATCGAAGTGTATGATGTGCAATTGATTAAACGGAGTCTTTAATGGCGGGTAGTCAACGTCTGAAGCGTATGGCGGATACGGTACAACGCGAGTTGTCTGAACTGATCCGTCAGGAGCTGAAGGATCCACGTCTGGGTGGTCTGGTGACCATCTCAGCCGTGAAGGTAAGCCCAGACTTAGGATATGCAGAAGTTTATGTCACAGTAATGGGTCGTGAACTTGGTGATGAGCAAAGTGAAGCGGCAAATAAAGAAACACTCGATGTTCTGAATAAGGCATCCGGGTTCTTGCGTCATGAACTGAGCCGTCGGATCAAGACACGTATTACACCTCGTCTACGTTTCCATTACGACAAAACCAATGCATATGGTAACTATATGTTTGGTCTGATTGCTGAAGCAGTGAAGGATTTACCTCCTGCTGAAGACAAGAAAGATGAAGAATAAGCTTTTGTAAAGCTCAATAAAAAAGCCACCTTAGGGTGGCTTTTTTATTACTGAACTTTTAAGCAGAACGGGCTAACCATTACTTGAGTCTTGATCATTCATTTTCTTTTCATAAAATGCACGACGGCGGGTTTTCTGCCAAGGCAATGGACGTTCCAGAGTTTCTGGCACTTCACCACTCATCGAGCGTAAACGTAAATGCAAGGCGGCTTGTGCCATCAGGTTGGCAGATACCGGTGCAGTAATGAAGGCAAATAGGGTAATCAGTACTTCGGCAAAACCTAAACGGCCATAGATGGCTGAAAAAATAATAGAAGCGATCAGGAAGCTTCCCAATCCTAAGGTACTGGATTTGGTCGGTGCATGCAGACGCATAAACAGGTCGGGTAGACGTATCATTCCAATACCACCCACCAGCATAAAGAACGCGCCAATCAATAAAAAAATCGAAACTAGTATTTCTAAAATCAAAGGCATTTAAAAACTCCTAGTCGATGACATGGCCAGTGGTGAAATAGCGGGCAAGGGCAGCGGTAGAGACAAAACCCAGCATGGCCACCAGTAAGGCACCTTCAAACATGAAAGTGCTGCTCCAGTAAATTCCCAGAATCACCACCAGACAGGTTGCATTTAAAAATAGGGTGTCCAGTGCCAGCAGACGGTCAACGATTGAAGGGCCCATGACCAGCCGAATCAGACACAGCAACATGGAAATCGTGACAGCACCCAGACAAATCAGCAATGCATATGGCAGAATGGTCATGCTTCAGCTCCTGATTGTGCGCTAAAAATTTTAATCAATGGTTGTTCATAGCGCTGTTTGATGGTTTCAATTTCGGCCTCTTCATCATCCGTGCTTAAGGCATGCACCAGAATATCGCCACGGTCCTGATCAATCCCCGCAGAAACTGTACCAGGTGTCGTGGTAATGATCATCGCCAGTAAAGTATTTACTTCTTCATGTTCGGTATCCAGAGGAACACGAAACCATTTGGGATGCAGATTTTTGGTCGGTCCCAGCACCAGAATCGCTACCTTAATGTTTGCGACAATGATGTCCCAAACAACGACCCAAAACAGGCGCATCGCTGGCACCCACCGGATATTCGGTGTGTAATCAATAAAAGGGGCGACCACTCTCGGAATCAAGATCGCCAGAAATATTGCCATAAGGAGTGTGCCGACTTCCATATTATGGGCCAGCATGACCCAGCTCATCGCCACAATGACCGAAACGAAAGGATGTGGGAACCAGCGTTGAAGTAATGATTCAGCCATTAAAGTCCCTCCGCCGGTTTAAGTTGATTGTCGTCGTATTTGTTCTGTTCAATATACTGTTTATCAATCTGACGCTGTTTAAATTCAGAAATATGTTCGCCATTTAAGGTATTTTCTGAAATGACATAAGGAATCAGATGCGCATTTGGATCAGGCGTCTCACCACCATATTTGGTTTCTGGTAAATAACCCGGATCAAATGGCTGCACACTAATAAACTTACCTTCAGCATCACGTTTTAATAATGCTGCTTCATAAATCGGATTGGTCTTAATCTGTGCTGCAGTCTGATAATTATATTGATAGATCGGTGCAGCAAAAACTACGTAGGCTGTCAGACTGAGCAATAATAGATAAATGACCCGGTCATTTCGTGCTGGTGCCTTGCTTGGTAAGGCTTCATATTTGCTGAATTCTTCAGAATTTTCATCCTGTTCCGGTCGGCTTGAACGCCAGAACAGAATAAAACCGACCCGGGTAAAAGCCAGAATACTTAGTAAGCTGACTAGTAGAACCGTAAAGATAATCAGCATTTGATGCTCAGACTGTCCTGAAGCTTGCAGGATAAACACTTTACCGAAGAAGCCGCTGAAAGGTGGCAAGCCGGCCATCATCAAGGCAATGATGAAATATACAATGGAAACCAGCTTATTCTGTTTCATCTGTGGGGCGATTTTAAAGTGATCTTTAAATTCACCGCGCTGTGAGGTAATCCAGCCACATAGGATATAAAACGCTGCGCCAATCAGGGTACTGTGCACCATATAGTACAAGGCACCTGCCCAAGCCTGAGTGCTGTTCATGGCAATCGCAATCAGAATGGTGCCGACCGAAGACAGGATCATAAAGCCGACGAAACGACGTAGACGTTCAGTCCCAATGGCACCAAATGCCCCATACAGTGAAGTAATCACCCCAATGACCAGCAGACAGTTCATCAGAATCTGGTGGCTATATTCATCATCAAATACAGTGCCATTGACCCGGATAATCGCGTAGATCCCGACTTTGGTCATGATGGTAAACAGGGCAGCCACCGGAGTAGTCGCAACAGCATACGTTTTAGGAAGCCACAGGCCTACCGGTAACATGGCTGCCTTGATCCCGAACACCACAAATAGCATCAGTCCGCCTGCAACGGCCAGCTTATGGTCATCGCCTGCCAAAGTTGGCATCAGTCTAGCGACATCAGCCATATTCAGACTGCCGACACTGCCATAAATCATGCCGAGCCCGATCAGGAACAGGGCAGAAGCGAGCAGGTTAATAGCCACATAATGTACACCGAGCTGGAAGCGTGCCTTGCCTTGCCCATGCAAAAGTAGGACATAGGATGCCATTAACAGGATCTCGAAGAACACGAACAGGTTAAACAAGTCACCGGTCAGAAAGGCACCACTAAGCCCCATTAATAGAAAATGGACCATGGCGTGGAAATAGCGCCCGCGAATATCCCATTCTTTGCTGGCATACCAAACGATTGGCAAAGCGAGTGTATAGGTCAGTACTAGCATCAAGGCAGAGAGTTGGTCCAGAACCAGTACAATACCAAAAGGGGCGGCCCATTCACTTAAAGTGTAGACACTGATCTGCCCTTGGCTGCTATTAATCAGATAGCCAACCGCCATAATCAAACCCAATAGGGTCGAAATATGACTCACGCCACGACGCCACGGCTGACGCCAGTCGGTAATCAGAGAACCGGAACCCGGGTTACCCAACAGTACTAAAATAAAGGCAGTAAAAGCCGGTAAAAGAATACTGAAAATAGGAGTGTGTTGATTCAAGAAGTTGAGAAGATCAGTCATTACGGCTCATCCTCACGTGGGTCATTTTGCGGTATCTCTTCTTTGGAATCAACGTGATCTGTTCCTGATTCATAACGGCTACGTAAGGCCAGCTGTACAATAAAGGCGGTGGTGGCAAAACCGATTACAATGGCGGTCAGCACTAGCGCCTGAGGTAAAGGGTCGGTGACCTGCGTGGCTTCGGTGAGCACTGCAGGCGAATTCATCTGAATACGACCCATGGCAAATAAAAACAGGTTCACTGCATAGCCAATCATGGCCAGTCCAAGAACGACCGGAAAGGTACGTGCCCGCAGAATCAGATAGATCCCGGTGGCAGTGAGTAGGCCAATTGCTGAGGCTAACAAAAGTTCTAAACTAATCATTCTATTATCCTCTTGGTACTGGACCAGTCATACTTGAGTGACGGGAGTCACCCAGAACAGAAATCATCAGCATGGTCGCCCCGACTACGGTGACATAGACACCGACATCGAATAGGGCAGCAGAAGCGAGATGCATATCGCCAAGTAATGGTGGATGGACATGAATATGAGCACTGGTCAGGAAAGGACGTGACCAGAACCAGGCTGCGATGCCAGTTAGGCCTGCAATAGTCAGGCCGATACCAATCCAGATCTCATAGAGACGTCCAGATTTAGCTCCCAGCATTTTTTCTGCATGATCCTGACCAATGGCAACGTATTGAATGATCAAGGCCAATGAGGTGACCAGACCGGCAATAAAACCGCCACCCGGAAGATTATGGCCGCGCATAAAGATATACAGACTAACTACCAGTGCTACCGGTAAAATCCACGATGCTGTAATACGCAGCATCAAAGGGGAGGGGTTAAAACGGTAAGTCAGGCCTTGGGTAATGGTGGTACCATGAGCACGCATACCATCCATCAGACTCAGCACCCCGATTGCGGCAATTCCAAGTACGGTAATCTCGCCGAAGGTATCGAAACCACGGAAATCGACCAGAATTACGTTGACGACGTTTGTACCGCCACCAAGCGGAATCGATTGTTGGATGAAGAACCAGGAAATTGAATTATGGTCACGCGTCATAACCAGCCAGGCAACTGTTGCAATTCCTAGACCTCCGCAGACTGCAATCACTGCATCTCGCCAGCGTCGGGTCGGGCTGGATTCATAAGGCGTCAGTTGTGGCAGTAGAGACAGGCTCATCAGTAGCAGAACCGTCGTTACTACATCGACTGTAATCTGGGTTAAAGCCAGGTCGGGTGCCGAGAAACCAATGAAAACCATGGTGACGACCAGACCGACCGCACCACTGATCAGGATGGCCTTAATCCGTTCATGATGGAACCAAAGCATCATCCAGCAGGCAGAGAACAGCAATAACCATAGAACGATGGCCAGAACCGGTGCATGGGTCAGTTCCCGGCCACCGGTGTCAATCCCATTGACTACAAGAGGGTAGCCCACCAGACCAATGGTAAACAGTACAATCCATAAAATATAACTTTGCAGTTTGCCATTTTCAGTCGCACGGCGGAAATGTCTTGAATTCAGTAACAGATTTTTCAAGAACAGATCAAATAGTACACGACCTTGAAGTTTGCCGAGTTTTGGATCCAGATCAATTTCCCGAATTGCACCGCCTTTAGCCAGTGCAAAATAGAAAATCGCACCGCCGAATATCGCAATAATACTCATCACCAAAGGTAGATTAATACCGTGCCAAAGGGCGAGATGTGTGCCTTCAAAGGCAAAATTCTGGGTTGACGCTTGTGTGGTGCTATTTACAATCTTTTCGACCAGTAATCCTGGTAACAGGCCGACTGCGATACACAGGAAAGCCAGTAAAATAGCCGGTGCACGCATACCAAATGGTGGCTCATGCGCATCTTTATTTGGGACTTGCTGGCCTAATGGACCATCAAAAAACACGCCATGTACCAGACGAATCGAATAGGTGACAGCGAAAATCCCGGCCAGTGTTCCTGCAATAGCTGCACCGATCATGACTGGGCCACTTAAGTTTGCGACCAGTTCGGTAAAGAACATCTCTTTGGACAAGAAACCATTAGTTAATGGAATACCAGCCATGGAGGCGGCAGTGATCATGGTCAGCGTTGCGGTAAAAGGCAGCATTTGCCAAAGACCGGACAATTTTCGCAGATCCCGGGTACCGGATTCATGGTCAATAATCCCGGCAATCATGAACAAGGCAGCTTTAAAGGTTGCATGGTTAATGATATGGAAAATTGCTGCTGCGACGGCTAATGGTGAGCCAATACCCAGGAGACACATGATCAGGCCTAAATGGCTAATAGTTGAATAGGCCAACAGACCTTTCAGATCTTCTTTAAAGATGGCAAAGAATGCTGCCACACATAGGGTAAATAACCCGATAAAAGTAACAATATTATGGAACAGTGCCGCGCCTGTGAAAATTGGCAATAAACGCGCAACTAAAAACAGGCCCGCTTTGACCATAGTGGCAGAGTGCAGATAGGCAGACACCGGCGTCGGTGCTGCCATGGCATTTGGTAACCAGAAGTGAAATGGGAACTGCGCACTTTTGGTAAAAGCACCGAGTAAAATTAATAATAATGTCGGTACAAATAGAGCATGCGCCTGAATCTGTTCGCCCATCATCAGGATCTGGTCAATCTGATAGGTACCCGTAATCTGTCCAAGCAGAATAAAACCACCCAGCATAGATAAGCCGCCCATCCCGGTAATGGTCAGAGCCATACGAGAGCCGCGTTGAGCCGCTTCGTAATTGCTCCAGTAACCAACCAGCAGGAAGGAAGAAATACTGGTGAGTTCCCAAAAGATCAGGAGAATCAGAAGATTATTAGACAATGAAATGCCGAGCATTGCTGCCATAAACAGCATCAGCAGGAAATACAGTTTACTTAGAGAGTTTTTAGGGCTGAGATAGTAATAGGCATATATATAAATCAGGGTGCCAATTCCACTAATCAGCAGAGCAAACAGCATGCCCAAAGCATCCAGCCGGAAACTGAAATCGATTCCAAGCTGGGGTAGCCAGGACCAAGTCTGGGTAATTACCGTTCCATTAAATACAGCAGGCGCCTGACTCAACAGTAATAAGAAACTGCTGAGACTGACGGCAATTGCTCCTAAAGCCGTTACCCCGCGTGAAAATTGCTTCAGCCACGAGACAAGGGTTGTGCCTAATACTAACGGTAACAATATAATAATTGGCAGCACACTCGTATCCATTGTCGTGATATAGGTTAAGGTCAACCTAGGGTGAATCTTTATCTTTCAAGGATTACAGGACCACAAAGAGCGACCCAAAACTTCTCGATCTTGAAAGCCAGAATGATATTCAAACAGAATAAAACAGTTGTATTGCGCAACTTATAAACGATAGCAAATTCCGATTTTACAACGAAAATTGCAAGTAAAACCGATCATATTACAGGATAACCACAACATCAATGTTTTTATGTAGAACTTGTGGATTATACGTAAGCTTGGTTTTGATATGGGCTGCATGCTTGAACATCTCGTACAAATTTGACCGAAAATAAAGATCAAACTCCCTGCATTTATTGATAAAAATTTATAACTTCTTGATCAGGAATGCAGAAAATCGAAACATATTCTTGCATCCTGATTTCATTTTTTAAATTGCATTATCGTTTCAGAACTATTTAAGAAGATTGAGGCAGGCTTTGTGAATTATCCTGACTCAAGAGCTGTAAAAGCTCCTGTTGCTGTTCTGTGCTTAGCTGTTCCTGAATCAGTTGCAAAACAGACTGAGCCGTCAGGTTGACTGTTTCTGGTTCCTGAAGTGCATCTTCAACTTTTTCTATATCAGTATGATTTTGGCTAATCTCAAGCGGCAATTCTGCATAGAAATGATCATACTGAACCTGCATTGGATTCAGATGGATGGGATGCAGCTGTTTATTTTCCAGTTTTAGACACTGAAAATCCTGAGCCTGTTCCAGCAATTCCGGCCGGTTTCCAGTCACAATAATCTGTAAGTTAGGAAACGCCTGATGCAGACGCGGTAAAATGACGGCAGCCATGTCCTGATCCAGTTGATGGTCAATTTCATCAATCAGCAAAATGCCAGTACCCTCCTGACAAGGAAATAAGCTGTGTGGATTAAGCAGACAAAGGCGTCGTACAATATCTCCCACTAGTGCAATCCAGTTCCGGATACTGTTCGACAACTGCTGAAAGCTAAAAGTGTGATTATGATAACGCACCATTAATTGCAGCTTGGGCTGGTAATCGAGATAAATCTGGCGAAGTTCCGGCAGCACAATGGATAAAGCTTCACGCAAGGCAGTCAGGCTTGGCGTATGCATATGCGCTTTGGCTTTTTCAATTTGCTGGGCCAGCTGATCTGCTTGAATATCGTCCGATTGCTGTAACGCCTGATCTAGAATCTGGTCAATGATCTTGGCACTTTGTGCATTTTCAATATCACTGACTTCACGAAACCATTCAAAGAAACGTGCAAAAGTCGTAAAAGGAATGGCGGTAATTTCATAGGCATGCGCAGTCTGAAAAATGGCCTGATTATTTTTGCTGAGTAAATTAATTTCATTGACGAAGCGTTCAGCCGGATAGTAGGCGACCATAGGCAGACCGAGCAAAGGGTCATGTTGCCTTGCCTTTTGATAGAGACTCACCATGGCATCGAGTTGCTGGGTTTCCGCTTTGGCAAAGCCAATGCCCTGACTATTTAAAGTTTTGTATAACTGCCAAGAACAGGATTGGGCGGGGGCAGCTTCTTCCTGTGCTGATTCAGGCAATGACCTCAAATCGTCAGGAAAACGCACCTGGATATCAATTTTGGATTGCAGGCGGTTTTGCAGGATATCCTGATCCAGCATGCTTAAACCTGCGGTACGTAAGTCACGAAAACGTGCAGAAAACCAGGTCAAAGCCTGATAACTCAAGCGCAGCAAGGTGGTTTTACCAGAACCCTGATCACCTAGAATTAAAGTCACAGGTGTTTTTTGCAGATCAAAATCAAGCTGTATATTAGAAAAGTGCAGAGCATGTTTAAGTTGTATTTTTTCGATGTGCATGGATCACCTGTAGCGTGATTTTTACATCTATGTTTTACCTTAGCCGACGGCTTGGCGCAGTGACTGTGGCATCCTGATTTTCAGTTGTTGAATGAGGTCATAAATGTGATGAATATTTAAGCTTACTTTAGCACGAGTACAGGCCACGTACAGCAGACGTAACTCTTCGTCACTAATTTTATGGTCTTTCTCGTTCAGCTTGAACTGGTAGTCATCCTCAATGTGTACCCGATCCCACTCCAAACCTTTGGCCTTATGCGCGGTAGAGATAATGTAGTCCGCTTGCCCGATTGGGGTGATTTTGGCGAGGGCAGTTTTCAGGGGATCAGTACCATGTTCATCGACCAGTTTGACTAAAGGTTTGATATCACTACCTTCATTGGTCTCGCAGTACTCGTGCACATCATGCCAGGAATTAAACCAGGCCAGCTCAGGTACATCAACCACACGCTTGCCTTGTTTCAGCATCGCGGCGGCATCAACAAAACGGCTTAATTTGACATGATCCGCTTGCAGGCTGACTTTATCGCCACGTACTAAACCGGCAAGTAATAGTTCCATAGCACGCGCATTGGTCCGACATAGAATCGCATCGCGTAGTTTAGTATGTGGTTTATTGACCACTTTGGAATTTAAGTGCGGATTACCGAGTAGGGGCACAGTTTCATTCAATGCTCCCAAAATGGCATTGGCATTCAGCGCAATTTCAGGCCCGAAACGGAATGAAGTGGTCAGCCGAGATTCAGGTAGTGGCAGCTGCTGCATGGCATTCACTGCACCACGCCAGGCATAAATCTGCTGATGTGCATCACCGACGTAGATGACCTGAGTACTACGCTGTTTCAGTAAAATTCCCAGCATCAGTGGGTCGGCATCCTGTGCTTCATCAAACAGCACATAGTCGGCAGGAATATTAGGCTCAGACAATGCCCAAAGTTTCAAGTAAATATCATGCCCAATCCCGGCCTGATGATTTGGATCTATCGACTCTAGCCAACGGCGTTCTACAGCGGGATAAAGTTTCTTTTGCAGCGCTTCAATATCATCTGGATGTAGCCAGCTCGGTGCCTGAATATGCCGCGGGGCAGGATATTGCGAACTGGTCGAGCAGAAATAGCCAACTGCATTCGCGACCAGACTGGCCAGACGCGAAGGCATCAGTACATATTTTTCATAACGTCCGCCCATCATCCGGCGCAAGGTCATAGGCTCAAGGCGATATTCTTTGGCAATGAAGCTTGGACTCAAACGCGGTAGGCGTAGCTTATCCGTGACTCCGCGTGGAACACTGCGAAAAGCCAGGGAGTGAAACGTTCGGCAGTCCACACCCCGATGAAATTTGTTTTGTGCTTCTGAGGCAATCGATTTATTAAATGCCAGATACATACCGCGCCGTTCCGGCATGGCATCACTGATCATTTGCAGGGTCGTGGTTTTACCTGTGCCCGCATAGGCAATGACTTTAAAAGATTTTCCCAGACGTGCGTTATCAATGGCAGTTGCCTGCTCATAGGTCGCTTTGGGTTTTTGCAGATCAGACACAGGTAGATTCATTCACGACTTAATGTTGACGATTGGCTTTTTCAACCAGACCAGATAGACCCTGACGGCGTGCCAGTTCATTCAGGACCAGTTGCGGATCCAAGTCGAAGTAACCGAGCATCACAATGGTATGGAACCACAGATCAGCCACTTCATAGATCAGGTCATTCTTGTTGTCTTCAGAGGCTTCAGTTTTAAAATCTTTAGCCGCGATCACAGTTTCAAAGCTTTCTTCACCGACTTTTTCCAGAATCTTGTTGAGGCCTTTATGATACAGCTTGGCCACATAAGAGGATTCCGGGTCAGCTTTCTTACGCTCTGCCATCATCTCGCCCAAGTATGACAATACTTCAACCTGTTCAGACTGAGCGGTTGGGGCATTCATGGCAAGCGTATGTGGATTTGTTGATTTTTCACCGTAAATTGCAGCAGGATCTTTGATTTGTGCATCCACAATTTCCCAGCCATTTGGTGTCAGTTTACGATAGAAACATGACTCACGGCCGGTATGGCAGGCAATACCACCTTGCTGTTCAATCTGTAAAATAATCACGTCCGCATCACAGTCCAGACGGATTTCATGCACAGTCTGGAAATGACCAGATTCTTCGCCCTTATGCCATAACTTATTGCGTGAACGGGAGAAATATACCGCCTGATTTTTTTCAGCAGTTAAAGCCAGCGCTTCACGATTCATCCAGGCGACCATCAATACACGACCAGTTTGATGGTGCTGGGCAATGGCAGGAATCAGACCTTGTTCGTTAAATTTTACTTCATCGAGCCATTGCACGTTGTTCATAAGGGTTTCCATTAATTGAATCAGAATATAAAAAGATGGATAGGAAATATCCGTCCATAGTGTACGTGATCTCGTCGCATTTGCGGCAAAAATCTGTGCCTGAAAAGACAGGATGTGTCGTTGGGCGTATTCAGATTATAAACCTGAGCGATTGAATCTCTAAAGTGCAGAAATAAAATAGCCGCCCTTAGGCGGCCAGAATATTCTTGACGAAATTACCAGTGCTCACCCGGGAAGATTCGCGCATAGGCCTTTTGTACCCAGTTCAGTTTTTGTGGCTGACCCACTGATGCTGAAGAGCTTGGGAACAGGTTATAACCGATCGACATCAGGACATTGTTGATGTCTGGTGCAATCGCATAGGTAATCGAAGCCAGACGTCCCAAATTGGTTGCGACTTTCTTCGGACGTTTCACAATCGCATAAGCAACCAGTTCAGCTGCCTGTTCCGGAGACAGGGTAGGCACATATTTATAGATCTTGGTCGGTGCGATCATTGGTGTACGAACCAAAGGCATATAAATTGAAGTGATTGCAACTTTATGTGAATGGACTTCTGCAGACAGACAGCGGCTGAAAGCATCCAGTGCGGCTTTAGATGCGACATAAGCCGAAAAGCGGGTGGCATTCGCCAATACACCAATCGAGCTGATATTGATGATATGACCTGCACGGCGAATCATCATTTGCGGCAGGATATTCATCACCAGACGTACTGCACCAAAATAATTCAGCTGCATGGTACGTTCAAAATCATGAAAACGATCCACTGATTCATGCACCGCACGGCGAATCGAGCGGCCCGCATTGTTAATCAGGATGTCGATATGATCGACTGAAGCAATAATCTGTTTGGACACTTCATCAATGGATTCCATGTTGTTGAGATCACATGGAAATACTGAAGCTTTACCGCCCTTGGATTCAATTTCTTTTTTTACTTGTTCTAGGGTCTCTTTGGTACGCGCGACCAGTAAAACATGTGCGCCAGCATCTGCCAGCTGATGTGCTGTCGTTAAACCTATACCACTGGATGCGCCTGTAATAAGAACAGTTTTACCTGCAATACGTTTTTCCAATTGTTTCTGTAGTCTAGTTTTCACGTTTGTTATCCCTAATTTGAAGACTGCGTTCAAATTATTTTTATTAAAAAATCAAAGATGGCTCTAACAGAAATAAGAGCGAAGATGAGTACTAATATGATAACTAATTATTTAAAAAAATCTATACATTAAACTATTGAAAATAAAATAAAAATTAGAGTAATTGCTCTATTTGTGTTCGCCGTTTCAATTGATTTTTATCATGAAAATAAATAACAAAGCAAGTGATTGTATTCAAAAAATAAATAAAAAAACTCCAGCATTTTTGCTGGAGTTTTCTGCTTTAAAATGGCGCTTAAACTGCTGTGAGAGATTGTTCCAGATCCTCAATCAGGTCATCAATATGTTCAATCCCGATTGATAAACGAACCATATCTTCACTCACACCTGCTGATTTAAGCTCTTCAGGATTGAGCTGGCGGTGGGTGGTGGTTGCAGGATGACAGGCGAGACTCTTGGCATCCCCAATATTGACCAGACGGGTAAACAGTTGCAGGGCATCAATAAAACGGGCACCGCCTTCACGACCACCTTCTACACCAAAAGTCAGAATGGCAGACGGTTTACCTTTCACATATTTTTGTGCCAAAGCATGCTGCGGGTGATCTTTCAGACCGGCATAATTGACCCATTTTACTTTCGGATGTTGTTGTAAATATTCTGCAACCTTCAGCGCATTTTCAGTATGACGTTCCATACGCAGGCTCAAAGTTTCCAAGCCTTGCAGAATTAAAAATACATTTTGCGGGCTGATCGCTGCCCCGGTATTACGCAGAGGTACGACACGAGCACGCGCTATATACGCCGCTTCACCTAAAGCTTCGACATAATTCACACCATGATAACTCGGATCCGGTGTATTCAAAGCAGGGAAACGCTTGGCATGTTGCCCCCATGGGAACTTGCCACTATCCACGATAATGCCGCCAATCGAATTCCCGTGACCACCAATATATTTGGTCAGTGAATGCACCACGATGTCGGCACCGAAATCAAAAGATTTCTGTAGGACTGGGGTGGCAACTGTATTATCAACGATGACTGGTACGCCATATTCATGGGCAATCTTGGAAATCGCTTCCAGATCAATGATATTACCTAGTGGATTACCGATCGATTCCACAAAAACCAGTTTGGTTTTGTCATCAATTAGGCCACGTAATGCCTCTGGGTTTTGATAATCAAAGAAGCGAACTTCAATCCCTTGTTTAGGCAGCGTATGCGCAAACAGGTTATAGGTGCCGCCATATAAAGTAGACACTGAAGCAATATTGTCACCCGCTTCAGCAATGGTCTGAATCGCATAGGTAATCGCAGCCATACCCGAAGCCAATGCCAGCGCACCAATCCCGCCTTCCATAGCTGCAATACGTTGTTCCAGCACTGCCGTGGTGGGGTTCATGATACGGGTATAAATATTGCCCTGAACTTTTAAATCAAACAGGTCTGCACCGTGCTGAGTATTGTCAAAAGCATATGAGGTAGTTTGATAAATGGGAACCGCAACAGCTTTAGTAGTAGGTTCCGGGCTATAGCCTGCGTGAATCGCTAAAGTTTCTGCTTTATAAGTCATGATCGTTGGTCTTCTTGTGTTTTCTGCTGTATTGAAACTGCTCAAATATTAGCACTTGAAATATGAAGAAAAGTGCATATTTATTCAAATAAATATCTTAATTAACGATATAGCATCAGCAAAATAATGCAAGTTTAGGTGTCAGAAATACTGTTTGAAAAATAAACAGGATTAAACTTGTAACAAGGCATTAACTTCACGTGAATGGCTTATGTTTTTAAGACTTTCTGCGTATAATAGCCGATTATTTTTTCGCTCATGATTGAGCAGGGGGAGGTTGTTTCTTCCCCATTTGGTTTTTCAATTGAGGAGTCCTACGTGGCCCAATATATTTATACGATGAACCGAGTGTCCAAGATGGTTCCGCCGAAGCGCGAAATCCTCAAGGATATCTCCTTATCATTTTTCCCAGGTGCAAAAATTGGTGTGCTTGGTCTGAACGGTGCAGGTAAATCTACTTTGCTTCGTATTATGGCGGGCGTAGATAAAGATTTCTCTGGTGAAGCACGTGCGCAACCGGGTATCAAAATCGGTTACCTCGAGCAAGAACCACCACTTGATCCAACCAAAGACGTTCGTGGCAACGTTGAAGACGGCGTACGTGAAGCACTTGATGCATTAGAACGCCTTGATCAGGTATTTGCAGACTATGCAGATCCGGATGCAGACTTCGATGCTTTGGCGAAAGAACAGGAAAAACTGGAAGCAATTATCCAAACTTGGGATGCGCATAACCTGAATAACCAGTTGGAACAGGCTGCAGCAGCATTAAATCTGCCTGCATGGGATGCAGATGTAACCATGCTTTCAGGTGGTGAACGCCGTCGTGTTGCATTGTGCCGTTTGCTGCTGTCTAAACCAGACATGTTGCTTCTTGACGAACCAACCAACCACTTGGATGCAGAATCTGTATCTTGGCTGGAACGCTTCCTGAAAGACTTCCCGGGCACTATCGTGGCGATTACGCACGACCGTTACTTCCTGGATAACGTGGCCGAGTGGATTCTGGAGCTTGACCGCGGACATGGTATTCCTTACCAAGGTAACTATTCTTCTTGGCTGGAACAGAAAAATGCACGTTTAGAACAAGAGAACAAGCAGGAAGAATCTTTTGCTAAAGCATTGAAAAAAGAACTTGAATGGGTTCGTTCAAATGCGAAAGGCCAGCAGAAGAAAAATAAAGCACGTATGGAGCGTTTTGAAGAGCTTAACTCTCGCGAATTCCAGCAACGTAATGAAACTTCTGAAATTTATATTCCACCTGGTCCACGTCTGGGCAACAAGGTGGTTGAAGTTGAAGGGATCAGCAAATCCTTTGGTGACAAACTGCTGTATAAAGACCTGTCTTTCACAGTACCACCAACAGCGATTGTCGGTATCGTAGGTCCAAACGGTGCAGGTAAAACTACACTGTTCCGTATGATGACGGGCGAACAGCAACCCGATACCGGTACGGTAACTTTAGGTGATTCTGTAAAAGTTGCTTATGTGGGTCAGATCCGTGACACCCTGGATGACAATAAAACCGTTTGGGAAGAAGTGTCTGGCGGTCTGGATATCCTGAAAGTGGGTGATTACGAAATTGCATCTCGTGCTTATATTGGACGCTTTAACTTTAAAGGCCAAGATCAGCAAAAACGCGTAGGTGAATTGTCAGGTGGTGAGCGTAACCGTTTACAACTTGCGAAAATCCTGCAACAAGGTGCGAACGTAATCCTGCTCGATGAACCATCAAACGACCTGGACGTAGAAACTTTACGTGCGTTAGAAGATGCAATTCTGGTATTCCCAGGCTGTGTGATGGTGGTATCGCATGACCGTTGGTTCCTGGATCGTATTGCGACTCACATCTTGTCATTTGAAGATGAGACTCCAGAGTTCTTCACCGGTAACTATACCGAGTTTGAAGAGTATCGCCGTAAGAAATATGGTGATGATCTGGCAGCGAAGCGTCAGAAATACCGCAAAATTGGTGCTTAATCAAAGCGCATAAAGAAAAAAACCAGCCTTCAGGCTGGTTTTTTTCTTTAATATTGGACACTCATTTGGCTATAAGTATTCGATAACAGCCGCGCAGCTTTTAAATGACCTTGCTGTTTAGCCTTATTCAGCCATTCTTCAGCATGAAAATAATTCTGATCTAAACCTAGACCACCTTTAAGAAAGTGTTTACCTAATCGGTATTGCGCTTTGGTGTGTCCACGTGTTGCTGCACTTAAGTAGTTCCAGAAAGCATTTCGTTGATAACTTTCTTGCTGCTCTAACTGCGTAATTTGAAAATGTTCGGCTTGGCGTTGCTTTAAAATATGGCAAAGCTTTTCAAGCTGCACAGCTTCCAGATAATAGGTATCTGCTTCAGACATAGAATTTTCCATGTCTGAATTTGTTGGTTCATCGTGAGAAAACAGAAAATGTATGACTTTTTTAAGTTTAAGCATTTTTATTCCTCACCTTTGCCATTATTAATAATTAATTAAACTATCCACTAAAGACTACAATATAAAGCGGTTTTATTTCGGTAATGAATTGCATGCTTTTAGTCTCATGTTGATATTTTTGTGTATTTAATGAGCAAAAACAAGCAGTAGAAATAAAAAACTTCATTTTAAAAGTGAAGCAAATTGGAAGAAATATGAATTTGTTGTTCTAGTCGACATTTTGATATTAGGGGTTAGAAGATTTAGTTTTACTAATAAAAAAATCTTGCATAAGCATGCAAGATTTTTCGGCTTTGAAAATGAGTGAACTCTAGAAATCAGATTTCCCACTCATGATTGCATTCACGGCATTTCCATTTCTTTTGGCTTTGCATGAAAGCCTGCATGGAAATTTTAAAATCAGGCAAATCTTTATAGAACATGAAGCCTGCGATCAGACAGATTATAAACACGATCACAGTAGCGGTCTGTAAAGTCGTACCTGCACCATCTCCAAAAATCCACATCGCGATGCTAATGATGACCAATAGCAATAATACAAACAGGGCAGGCACCAGCATGATCAGGCTTTTAGGCACGACAGGACGCGCCGCCGGTTGACCTGGCTGAGCCACGGGCATGATTTTTGGGCTTTGACATTTAGGGCAACGATATTGCATTACAACTCCAAAATTCTAAATTACTGATTATTTTATCGGAAGATACGCAAAAACCGAAATACCGCCAATATAAAACAGACAGACAATAAAAAACCCAAGTCACAATGCTTGGGTTTTTTATTAAGATGTTGCCATCTTGAATATGGCGTCCCTACGGGGATTCGAACCCCGGTTACCGCCGTGAAAGGGCGATGTCCTAGGCCTCTAGACGATAGGGACAAATGAGGCAAATACATAGGTAAAGCAAGACTTATTTGGTGGAGTCAAGGAGGATCGAACTCCTGACCTCTACAATGCCATTGTAGCGCTCTACCAACTGAGCTATGACCCCAGTCTGTGTGAGCGCTATATTATGGATATAACGTTCAGCCGTCAACTAAAAAATAAATTAAGCTTGATCAACTGCTTCATTTTTCGGCAGTTTCAGACTCTCATTCAGTTTCTCCCAAGCTTTTACTTCCTTTTTGCTAGGGCCACCGACAACTTCCAGCGCGTGGCGCAGACGGGCAAAAGTCAGATCCGGACCAATGGTAACCATGGTCTGCATAACTGGGGTAGAAGCGGTTGAACCGGCAATGGCAATAAAGAACGCTGGCATAAAGTCACGTAATTTAACGCCCATCTGATTCGCCAGATCCATCAGTGTTTGGCTGACAGTGTCATTGTTCCAGGTGAACAGGCTTTCCAGACGCCAGATCGCAAATTGCAGGCTTTGACGAACTTGTTCTTCAGAAAGTTTTTTGCTTTCGAACTGTTCTTTAGTCAAAGTCGGGAAATGGTTGAAATAATGCGCTGACCAATTCACTGCTTCAGACAGCAGATTGATCCGTGGTTGAATTGCAGCAGCGATTTCTTCCAGTTTGGCACGGTCTGCTTTCCAAGCCAGTAAGGTATCTAGCAGTTCAGCAGGAGAGAGAGCTTTAATCCACTGACCATTCAACCAGTTTAGTTTTTCAACATCAAAGATTGGACCACCCAGAGAGACACGGTTAATATCAAAGTGTTCAATCATTTCAGCCAAAGTGAATTTTTCACGCTCATCTGGCATTGACCAGCCCATACGGCCAAGATAGTTCAGCAACGCTTCTGGCAATACACCGATGTCTTTATAATAGTTGATTGAAGTCGGGTTCTTACGTTTAGACAGTTTTGATTTATCCGGATTACGCAGTAGCGGCATATGGCACAGGACTGGCATATCCCAACCAAAGTATTTGTACAGCAACTGATGTTTCGGTGCAGATGGAATCCATTCTTCACCACGAATCACATGCGTAATTTGCATTAGGTGATCATCAACCACGTTTGCCAGATGGTAAGTTGGCAGACCATCAGTTTTTAGCAGAATTTGCATGTCGACTTGCGCCCAGGGAATTTCTACTTCACCACGAAGCATGTCATTAAAGGTACATACCCCTTCAGTCGGCACTTTCATACGGATCACGTGCGGTTCACCAGCTGCCAGACGACGTACCACTTCTTCTTTAGACAGTTTTAGACCGCGGCCATCGTAGCGTGGAGTTTCGCCACGCGCCTGCTGTTCAGCACGCATTTCATCCAGTTCTTGCGCTGTTGCGAAACAGTAGAAGGCATGACCTTTATCTACCAGTTCTTCTGCGTATTTTTTATAGATGCTCATCCGTTCTGACTGACGGTATGGTGCATGTGGACCACCGACATCTGGGCCTTCTGACCAGTTCAGGCCTAACCAGCGTAGTGAGTCCAGAATCATTTTTTCAGATTCAGGAGTAGAACGCAGCTGATCCGTATCTTCAATACGAAGAATAAATTCACCACCGTGCTGTTTGGCAAAACACAGGTTGAACAGGGCAATATAGGCAGTTCCCACATGCGGGAAACCGGTAGGAGAAGGTGCAATACGAGTACGAACAGTCATAGCCGGATCTAATCTTAAATATAAAATTGCAGCTATTATAACGAAAAAGCCACATCACTTAATGCTTTATTCAACATTGAATGATGTGGCTTTTCAGGATGAGCAAAATATAACGAAGGTGGAGAACTAAAACTAAGTCTTATGAATTGCTCGGAGAAAAAATACTTTGCACAAAACGGGTAAAGTGCAGGTTTTGAGCTGCAAAAAAGCTTTGAGTCGGATTTGATTTGAACGCAGTCAGCGCTTTAAGTTCATCCTCAGTATGAAAAGCATTTTTATCAGCTTTATGTTGCTGAATTGCTTTTTCAATTGGTGAGGTTTTCACTTCAATTGCATTTACAGAGGCTTTAGGTAGCTCTGTTTTTACAACTACGGCATGGCCAAGTTGAATCGAGAACAGCATGATAAGACTTAGGATGCTGGCTGTGAATATTTTAAATTTCATATCCAAACTTCCTCCTTAGCTCTGGTTAATCTTGTTTTGCTAAAAATGTTGTTATAATACTGACTACAATCTAATCACATTCAGATATAAAAAAGTAGAACCAGGTCACATTTTTTACAAAAAACTAATATTTCTCTGTGGAAAATTACTAAATCTTAGAATTTCCACATTTAAGTTGCCTATTTGTAACAGATAAATGTGTAGAGATCGTGAAGAACTGTCTTATATTGTAGCAGGATATTAAATTTTTAGGAGAAAATGTATCCGAAATGAATTGTGAGTATATATATCAAAAATAGAATATGATTGAATAAAATATTATAAGCGCATGATTGTTAATTACTTTTTTATTTATATAGTGCTGGATAAAGATAAATTAGCAATGAGCACTAATCATGAAAAAGATAATAACATTTACTATTTTAGTATTACTTGGCGGAAGTGCCATTCCTGGCTATGCTGCAAAAGACTTTCTCAACGTTTCCTATGATCCGACCCGCGAATTCTATCAGGAATATAACGAAGAATTTGGTAAGTTCTGGAAACAGAAAACCGGGCAAGCGGTCAATTTTAAACAGTCGCATGGTGGTTCAGGTAAACAGGCACGCTCTGTGGTGGATGGTTTGCAGGCCGATGTAGTTACTTTGGCACTGGCCAATGACATCGAAGAAATCGTCAATACCGGTTTAATCGAAAAGGGCTGGCAGAAAGAGTTCCCAAGTAATTCGGCTCCTTATACTTCTACAATTGTATTTCTGGTTCGTAAAGGTAATCAAAAACAGATTAAAGACTGGAATGACCTAACCAAACCAGGCGTTGAAATTATTACGCCAAAGCCAAAGAACTGGTGAAAAAACTCTATGCTAATGTCAAAGTATTGGATTCAGGTGCGCGTGGGTCCTTAACGACCTTTGCTGAGCGCGGGATCGGCGATGTATTACTCTCTTGGGAAAATGAAGCATTATTGGCTACACAAGGTCTGGGTAAAGATAAGTATGAAATTGTCTATCCTTCGATTTCCATTCTGGCTGAGCCATCAGTAGCGATTGTCGACAAGACCGTGGATAAAAATGGCAACAGCAATTTAGCCAAAGGTTATTTAAACTATTTATATTCACCAAAAGGGCAGGAGCTGGCAGCGAAATATTACTTCCGTCCACGTGATGTCAAAGCAGCAGCAAAATATGCGGCGCAATTCCCAAAAATCCAGACTTTTACTATTGATAAAGTCTTTGGCGGCTGGGCAAAAGCGCAGAAAACCCATTTTGTGAATGGGGCGATTTACGATTAGATCTCTGCGGAAAACCGTAAATGATTTTAATTACCGAACCTTAATTTAGAAAGCGGATAATTTATTATCCGTTTTTTTTATATCTAATGCATAAAATGCTATAAAAATAGGATAAGTCTTTAATCTAGATATTTTTATTATATAAAACATCAAATTAAAACAAAAAATAACTAAATATTACCCTGTATGCACTTTGTTTGCTCAATTGCGAAAAATAACTTTATTTCATATAGTTATATCTAATAAAGATAATCTCCCGATGCTCTTATGAAAACTCAATTAAAATCACTGGTTAGTGCTGCCTTATTGGCAACAGGTCTGACATTTACTGCAACTGCGAGCCAAGCCGCGGATCGTGAATTCCTGAACGTTTCTTATGATGCAACCCGTGAATTCTATGACGAATTCAACAAATCTTTTGGTGCCTACTGGAAAAAACGAACCGGTATTGATGTGAACTTTAAACAGTCTCACGGCGGTTCAGGTAAACAGGCCCGTTCTGTGGTCGACGGTTTAAAAGGTGATGTGGTTACTTTGGCATTGGCAAACGATATTGAAGAGATCGTAAGATCTGGTCAGATTCAGCCAGGCTGGCAAAAAGAGTTCCCGCATAATTCTGCACCTTATACTTCAACGATTGTCTTCATGGTGCGTAAGGGTAACCCTAAAGGAATTAAAGACTGGAAAGATCTGACTAAACCGGGCGTAGAAATTATTACACCAAACCCGAAAACGGGTGGTTTGCCACGTTGGGTTTACCTATCAGCTTGGGGTTATGCAGAGAAACAGCCGGGTGGTAGCAAAGCCAAAGCCCAAGAATTTGTCGGCAAGCTTTATAAAAACGTCAAAGTGATGGACTCTGCTGCACGTGCATCGATGACTACATTTGCTGAACGTAATATTGGTGATGTGCTGTTAACTTGGGAAAATGAAGCTCTGGTAACGCAAAAAACTCTGGGTAAAAATAAGTTTGATATCGTTTATCCATCTTTGACCATTTTGACTGAACCCTCTGTAGCCATCGTAGATCGTACAGTGGATAAAAATGGTAACAAATGGTTAGCTAAAGGTTATATCAACTATCTTTATTCTCCACTTGGTCAGGATATGGCAGCACGACATTTCTACCGTCCACGTAATGAGAAAGTCTTAGCCAAATATTCATCACAGTTCCCGAAAATTAAAACCTTTACTATTGATGAAGTGTTCGGTGGCTGGGCCAATGCACAGAAAACTCACTTTGTGAATGGCGCAATCTTCGACCAGATCTATAACTCGAAGCGCTAATCTGTTGATTAAAAAATAAATTTAAAATATAAAAAAAGCTTCCTCGATGGAGGCTTTTTTATCGACTGTCGAAAAATAAAAACGGTTTTCTCTATAGAAATTAATATTTATCTACAAAAAGTCGTTTGGAGCTTTAGCTAAACAGAGTGATAATGTGCAGTTAAATTTTTCGCCCTATTGATTGAGTTTTTATGTCACATATTTCTGTATTACTTCACGAAACGATTGATGCCTTATTGGCTGGTCGCAATACGGGAATTTATGTGGATGGAACCTTTGGCCGCGGTGGGCATACACGTTTATTGCTTTCCAAATTGGATGAAAATGCACGCGTCTACGCCTTCGATAAAGACCCGCAAGCATTGGCTGTTGCTGCAGAACTGGAACAGGAAGATTCACGGTTTAAAATTATTCATGCCAGCTTCGCTGATTTAAAACAGGCACTGGCTGAGCGGGGTATTGCAAGTGTAGATGGTGTGATGGCTGACTTAGGGGTGTCTTCACCGCAGCTGGATCAGGCAGAACGCGGTTTCAGCTTTATGAAAGATGGCCCGCTGGATATGCGCATGGACAACTCGCAAGGTCCGACTGCAGCCGAATGGCTGGTAGATATTGAAGAAGAAGCACTGGCTAATGTGATTTTTCAGTATGGTGAAGAGCGTTATAGTCGCCGTATAGCCAAAGCGATCAAGGCTGCTGGATATATTGATACCACAGCCAAACTGGCGGAAATTGTGAAAGTTGCCCATCCAAAATGGGAAAAAAATAAACATGCTGCCACCCGAACTTTCCAGGCAATTCGTATTGCTATTAATAAAGAATTAGAAGATATTGAAACTTTCCTCCCTCAAGCGGTTGAGGTTTTGAAACCGGAGGGACGTTTGGCTGTGATCAGCTTCCATTCACTAGAAGACCGGTTGATTAAACAGTTTATTCAAAAAGAATCAACGCTTGAAGAAAACTCAGGCTGGGGAATGCCGCAACAACAAAAGGATACGCGACGTTTAAAGAAAATCGCCCGGGTCAAGGCAAGTGATGAGGAAGTTAAAGCCAATCCTCGTTCACGTAGCGCATGGCTGCGCGTGGCAGAACGTTTAGCTTAATAGGCACATCATGAAGACTGAAGTGGTTGATAAAAAAACAGAAAAGTTATGGCTGAAAAAAGTCATTGTTTACCTCATATTAATGTTGATGGTCTTCATCAGTGCGATATTTGTCGTCTTCCAGGTCTTTGAATACCGTCAGGATAACCGCAAACTGAGTACCTATCTGCGTGAACGGGATGACCTGAATGCAGAGTGGGGACGTTTGCTGATTGAACAGCAGACCTTTGGTGCGACCGCGCAGATTGGTACCCGTGCAGTGACCCAGTTAAGGATGTATTCACCTCCGATTTCACAGAGTGTCGTAATTTCCTTACCACAACCTTCAGATGAGAAAAAATAAGGCTAGCGCTCGAACATGGTAGACAAGAGAAAGAAGCAACCGGTACGTAAAAAGCAGTCCGTCGCCGAGAAAAATGCCTTAAATGTTTATATCAACCGTTTTTACATCATGTGGGCCGTGGTGCTGCTGTGTTTTGTGACACTGATCGGCCGAGCTTTTTATGTGCAGATTATTAATAAGGATTTTCTGCAAAATAAAGCCAATGCCAATATTCTGCGAACCAATACCGTCAAGGCTATGCGTGGCGTAATTTATGATCGTAATGGTATTCCGCTGGCGATCAGTACGCCGATTATGAAAATCGTGATTGACCCACGTGACTATTTTGATAATAAAAAACTTTATGATGAGACCATGCTGGCGCTACAGAAAGAGCCGAATAGCCGTAAACTGAAACGTCAACTCCCAGATAAAAACCTGAATCTGGATGAGCTGGCTGATGCAGTGGGTATGGATCGTGCTGAATTGAGCAAAAAAATGGAAGAGCGTCCACGTTCACGTTATCTGATCCTGAAAAAAGAAGTGCCGCCACAACAGGCGGAACTGATCATGAAGCGTAATTTCCAGGGCGTCTATACCGAGAAAAACTATAAGCGCTATTATCCGCAGCCGCAGCCAAACTCCCAGATTATTGGTCTGACCAATAGTGAAGGAACTGGGATCGAAGGTCTGGAGATGCAGCTGAATACCCGTCTTGCCGGTCAGGATGGTGAACAGCAGATTATCCGTGACAAAAAAGGCAACCGGGTTAAAGAACCGGAAGTGATTAAAGAAGTCGAACCGGGTGAAAATATTACCCTGAGTATCGACTCACGTTTACAGTACATTATGTACCGTGAACTCACTGCAGCGGGTGTTGCCAATAATGCCCGCTCCGCAACGGCGATTGCAGTCGATGTCAAAACTGGTGAAATTCTGGCAATGTCTTCTTGGCCTTCTTATAACCCGAATGACAAGAATGGCTTATTAAATAAAGATGCAATGCGTAACCGTGGTGCTGTCGATTCCTTCGAGCCGGGTTCAACCATGAAGCCGCTAACAGTGGCGATGGCTCTAGAGAGTGGGAAATATACGGCCAATTCGGTGATCAATACGACTCCAGGTAGTATGCGGGTCGGGAATCACACTATTCGTGATACGCATAACTACGGTCAGTTAACACTGGGTGGCATTATCCAGAAATCATCAAACGTCGGTGTAGCTAAATTAGCTTTGTCACTGCCGTATGAAACTTTACCGACTTTCTATAAACGTCTTGGTTTTGGTCAGCGTTCCGCAGTGAAATTTCCGGGTGAAAGTTCTGGTTTGATTCTGCCGCCAAGTAAATGGAATGTGTCTGAAGTAGCAACCATGGCTTATGGTTATGGTCTGAATGCGACTGTGCTGCAACTGGCTGATGCCTATGCCATGCTGGCGAACAAAGGTGTGAAAGTGCCTTTAAGTCTATATAAGTTAGAAGAACAGCCACAAGGCGAGCAGATGATTGATCCTCAAATCGCAGAACAGGTTCTGCTGATGA
This sequence comes from Acinetobacter sp. UBA1496, assembly GCF_002324975.1. Classification (NCBI taxonomy): domain Bacteria; kingdom Pseudomonadati; phylum Pseudomonadota; class Gammaproteobacteria; order Moraxellales; family Moraxellaceae; genus Acinetobacter; species Acinetobacter sp. UBA1496. The sequence continues at coordinate 59,760 of NZ_DCRI01000091.1, forward strand.
TGGAAACAGCAACTTTGCCTGGTGGTACAGCAACCCGTGCAACTGTACCTGGTTATCGTGTTGCAGGTAAAACGGGTACTGCGCATAAATTGCGTGCCGACCGTAAAGGTTATTCGACCAATGAATACCGTGCTTTATTTGCCGGCGTGGCACCAGTCAGTGACCCACGGATCGCTATGGTGGTGGTGGTAGAAAACCCACAAGGCACCTACTATGGTGGTACGGTATCTGCACCTGTCTTTGCCCGTGTGATGCAGGAGTCTTTACGCCTGCTGAATGTCCCGTTGGACAAACCTTTAGAATCTCCCAAAGTCCAGTAAATAGGTGATCAATGTTCATTACATTTCAAGATCTCTACGCCGTTCAAGAACCTGCTGAATGGATGCGACAATCCTTTCAGGGTTTCGAACTGGACAGCCGCAAAGTTAAACTGGGGCAAATTTTTATTGCCCTGACCAGCTTGTCTCAACCTGAAAAAACTGCAGAATATGCCAAAAAAGCCCTGTCATTGGGTGCACTGGCCGTGATTTCTGAGCAGGAGTTGGGTGTTACTCCAGCTTTGGTAGTACCCAATGTCCGTCACCTGATGGGCGAGTGGCAGAAGCGCTATCTGCAAGCGACTCAGCTAGTCAAGGCTGCCCGTATTCTGGCCGTAACTGGTACCAATGGTAAAACCACAATTTCCCGTCTGGTTGCTGAGTTGCTGATGCTGCAAGGCAAAGCCTGCGCAGTTATGGGGACTACAGGGAATGGTATTTTGCCGAATCTGGAAGCCTCTTCTCATACCACACTCGATGCCCTGCAATTGCAAAATGCCTTGCATGCCTATGCACAGGCAGATGCGGAATTTGCTTCAATTGAAGCGAGTTCGCATGGTCTGGAGCAGGGTCGTCTGAATGGTTGTGCGATTGAAATTGCGGCTTATAGCAATTTAAGTCGAGATCATCTCGACTATCATGGTACGCTGGAAGCTTATGCAGAAGCAAAATCGCGTTTATTCAGCTATGAATCTCTGAAAGTTGCAGTCATCAATATTGATGACGCACATGCAGAGGTGATCTTGAATGCTGCGAAAGCCAATCCAAATCAGCCGAAAATTCTAACTTATTCTTTGTCACAAGCAGCCGATTATCAGGTTCAGGATATCCAGTACAGTATTTCCGGTGCTGAATTTAAATTGATCACTGCACAAGATACATTTACTGTGCATAGTCCTTTGTTGGGTCATTTCAATATCGAAAATCTGGTTGCGAGCTTGGTTGTGGCAGAGCAAGCCGGTTTTACATTAGCCGATTTAATCGCAACTGTACCTGAGCTGAAAGGTGCCCCAGGCCGTATGCAGGTTATTCGTGATGACGAGCGTTTATTTGTCGTGGATTATGCACATACTCCAGATGCTCTGACTCAGGTCTTGCTTACACTGAAGCGCCATGTCAGTCAAAAACTCTGGGTTGCTTTTGGTTGTGGCGGTGATCGTGACCGTGGTAAACGTCCGCTGATGACTCAGGCTGCACTTGAGGGCGCTGATATTGCAGTGTTGACTTCGGACAACCCACGTACTGAAGATCCAAACCAGATTTTCGCTGACATGAAGCAAGGTATCGATTTTTCAGACAAAATCTATCATGAAATTCATGACCGTCGTGAAGCAATCCGCTTTGTAGTCGACCAGGCGCAGCCAGGTGACATTGTAGTGATTGCCGGTAAGGGACACGAAAATTATCAGGAGATTGATGGGGTGCGACATTGGTTTGATGATGTGGTCGAGGTACAGGCCGCGATTGATGCCCAGCATCACAACCGTGATTTAGCATTTCCAGCGCATTAGGATTTTACATGCATACTTCAACAACAAGTACCGTGCCTCTAGAGCCATGGACAATTGAACAGTTACAGCAAGCCACTCATGGTTATTGGCTGAATGATAAAAAACCTGAAGGTCAGATTAAGCGGATTTTAACTGATTCCCGTCATGCCGAAGCAGGGGATGTTTTCCTAGCACTTAAAGGTGAGCGTTTTGATGCGCATGACTTTATTGCTCAAGTGGCTGAGAAGGGCTGTGGAATCGCGATTGTCAGCCAACCTGTTGACACAGATATTTGCCAGCTAGTAGTTGAAGATACTCGTCTGGCATTGGGTCATCTTGGCGCTTATCGTCGTCAGCAAAACTCACAGCTTAAAGTCATTGCTTTGACTGGTAGTAGCGGTAAAACCACGACTAAGGAAATGCTGGGTAGTATCCTGTCGCGTCTGGCACCGACTTTAGTCACTCGCGGTAACCTGAATAATGATTTGGGTGTCCCAATGATGTTACTGGAATTACGTGCTGAACATCAGTATGCGGTGATGGAATTGGGTGCAAGCCATCAGGGTGAAATTGATTACACTTCCAATCTGGTACAGCCGCACGCGGCCGGTATTATTAATATCGGTACCGCACACTTAGGTGAGTTTGGTGGCCGTGATGGGATTTGTCGCGCCAAGTCTGAAATCTATTCGCATATTTCTGAAACTTCGATTGTGCCTGCAGCAGATGACTATGCCGAGCAGATCCGTGCAGCCGTCAAAACCGAGAAAACTTTGAGTTTTGGTCAGGGTGGTGACGTCTATGCAACTGACGTAGAACTACATCCGCAATCTGCGACTTTCACGCTAAATACACCGCAAGGCAGTAAAACCGTAAATCTGCCATTTGCTGGTGAACATAATGTGCAAAATGCAACTGCGGCAGTGGCTTTCTCTTTGGCGATTGGTATTAGTCTGGACGATATCGTGGCTGGCCTTGAACAAGCTGTTGGTGCCAAAGGTCGTTTGAACTTTATACCGCATAAAGATTTTTTATTTATTGATGATACCTACAATGCCAATCCAAGCTCGATGCGTGCAGCGGCTGAAGTTTTAGCGCAGCAGCAGGGTATTCGGGTGATGGTGACCGGTGATATCGGTGAACTGGGTTCATCTGCCGCGATCGAGCATTATAAACTCGGTCGGGATCTGGTATCGGTCAAAGGCATTAATTTTGTGGTGGCTGTGGGTGAATTTGCTCCAGCTGCACAAGAAGGTGCACGTAGTACGCAATATGGTAAGAAGATGCAGGCTTTCCTGAATCAGGAGCAGGCATTACCGTTTTTAATTGATTTGATTGAAACACATCATCCTCAGCCAATGTCTTTCCTGTTCAAGGGTTCACGTTTTACCCATATGGAAACATTGATGGCTGCATTGATGGAGAAACTCTAAATGCTGTTATGGCTATTTGACCATCTGGCGGGCTTTGATAGCACGTTTCAGGTGGTTCGTTATTTAACTTTACGTGCTTTGCTCAGCGTCTTGACCGCAATGACTATCGGTTTGGTCTTGGGTCCGATCATGATTCGCAAATTGCAGGCACTAAAATATGGTCAGGCAGTAAGTTCATTTGCTCCTGAGAATCATGCCAAGAAAATGGGTACACCGACCATGGGTGGGGTACTAATCCTGCTCTCGATCGGGATCTCCACCTTACTGTGGGCAGACCTGACGAATCCTTATCTCTGGATTGTGCTCTCGGTGATGGTGATTTTTGGCGCCGTGGGCTGGGCAGATGACTGGATTAAAATCCGTTATAAAGACAATGCCGGTTTACCTGCACGCAAGAAATTCTTTTGGACGTCTGTAGGTTCAATCGGTGCTGGTATTGCACTGTATGTGATTGCACAGCAGCAACCGAATCCGGTTGTAACTGCCAATATGCTGGATGTGCTGATTCCATTCTTTAAGGATCACACCATTCCATTGTCCGTGATTCCGCTGGGAATTGGCTTCATTATTTTCACTTACTTCGTGATTAATGGTGCATCCAATGCCGTAAATCTGACCGATGGCCTGGATGGTCTGGCGATCATGCCAATTGTTCTGGTTGCAGCAGGTTTAGGGGTATTTGCTTATCTGGCAGGCGATGTACGTTTCGCTAACTACTTACATATTCCTTATGTGAAATATTCTTCCGAACTGGTAGTCATCTGTGCTGCGATGATTGGTGCCGGTCTGGCATTCCTCTGGTATAACGCTCACCCAGCTCAGGTGTTTATGGGTGACGTGGGTGCATTATCTTTAGGTGCAATGCTGGGTACGATTGCCGTGATGGTGCGTCAGGAAATCGTGTTTGCGATTATGGCAGGTGTATTCCTGGTGGAAGCAATTTCTGTATTCTTGCAGATTGGTTCACTGCGGATGCGTAATAAACGCGTTTTCTTAATGGCACCTTTACATCACCATTATGAAAAGAAAGGTTGGCGTGAAACTCAAGTCGTCATTCGTTTCTGGATTATTACAATTATGCTGGTAGTTTTTGGCCTAATGACCTTAAAATTACGCTAAGAAATGCATTTGAAAAAGTCGGCGCATGCCGGCTTTTTTGTTTTGGAGAAATTAAAAAATGAACTTACTGATGTGTCCTGTTTGTCGTGAGCAGTTACGCTTAAATGAACGTACATGGCGCTGTGACAATCAGCATAGCTATGATGTGGCCAAGCAGGGTTATGTGAATTTGCATGTGGTGCAGCATAAACATAGTAAAAATCCAGGTGATACGCCTGAATCTGTGCAGGCACGCCGTGCATTTCTGAGTGCGGGTCACTATGCGCCTCTGCAACAGGCTGTAGTCAAGAAAATCCGTGAACTGCGGATTGAAAACTTGCTCGATATTGGTTGTGGCGAAGGTTATTACACCAATGCTATGCAGGCTGAAGTAATGCAATGTGTCGGCGTAGATATTGCCAAAAATGCAGTTCAGGTTGCAGCTAAACTGAATAAAGAAATTACCTGGGTGGTAGGAACAGGGGCGACCTTGCCGGTACTGGATCAATCCATTGATCTGTGTACCAGCTTATTTAGTCCGATTCCGAAACAAGAAATCTTACGGGTATTAAAGGCAAAATCTTATTTGATGGTGGTAACCCCTGCACCACAACATTTATATGCGATGCGTGAAGCCTTATTTGAGGAAGTAAAAGCACACGAGCCACATAAATTTGTTGAGCAGTTGCAGGATGCATTTAATCTGGTAAGTGAACAGGTGGTTGATGCGCCAATGACTTTGGCTCAAGCAGATTTAAAAAACCTGATTACCATGACCCCTTATGCTTATAAAGCTAAACCTGAACGCCGTTTGGCACTTGAGCAGCAGGATCAATTTGATTTAATGGCCCAATTCCAGATTTATGTATTTCAGAAGAAATAAATTTAAAATCCAGAAATAAAAAATCCCTCAATAATGAGGGATTTTTTATTGGTTCAGATTATTCAATTTCTTCAATCAAGTTTTCCAAAGGATCCAACACCCGATTTGGCTGTGTTGGCTGGTCTCTTGGCGCCACTCTTTCATCATCCGGTATGCGGATTTCCTGATCAGGCAAATCTTCAAAATCATTGCTTTGTCGTTTAGGTGCTACAACCGGAGCAGGTCGATACAGAGGCGTCGCTAAAGGTGGAGACGACGGATCATGCTGTTCCTGCTCACCTTGCACTACTTTATTACGGTTAATTGGTGCTTTAGCATTACGATCCAGACGAACCCAAGCTTCTGGTGTACCTTTTAAGGCATTACCCATAAAGTCGGTCCAGATTGGTAAGGCTGCGACACCACCATATTCACGGCGACCTAAAGTTTTTGGCTGGTCGAAACCGACCCAGGCAACGGTGACCAGCTTGCCATTAAAACCTGCAAACCAGGCATCTTTGGCATCATTGGTAGTACCAGTTTTACCCCCAATATCGCTACGACCAATTCTTAAAGCAGCACGTCCTGTACCATGCTGAATCACATCACGCAGGATATTGGCCATATCATAAGCAGAACTAGATTTTAGAATACGTTCTGCCTGACGGTAATTACTGTCTTCAGCCGAGATTTTTGGTGTCTCTGGTTTCTGTGCTAAGGTTTTGTTATTGATTTCAATTGCTTCATCATCAGGAGTGAGCGCGCCTGTTGGTTGAGGGCTTTCTTCCTGAGCATTAATACACGAGATGCAGGCATATTCAGGCTTAGCCTCAAAAATAGTCTTGCCATAGGCGTCTTCGATCCGCGTAATAAAATGTGGCTGAATCCGATAACCGCCATTGGCGAACGTAGCATAACCAGTAGCCATTTGGATTGGTAAAACCTGAGGTGTACCTAGAGCAATTGTATAGTTCCGTGGAATCTGGTTATCCTGCAAGCCAAAATCCATAAATAACTGACGTGTACGCTCAATACCGACGGTTTGTAATAGGCGAACTGAAACCGTGTTACGTGACAGATATAAAGCACGACGTAAAGGAATCATCCCTAAATAACGGCCATCCGAATTACGCGGACTCCATTTACCAATAGTAATCGGTGCATCATTGACCATGGTGTGTGGAGTCATACCACGTTCTAAAGCCAGAGCGTAAACGAAGGGTTTAATAGTTGAACCCGGCTGACGCCAGCCTTGAGTCGCACGGTTAAATTTGGATTGATAAAAATTATAACCACCGACAATGGCTTCAATCGCACCATTATTCGGGTTTAATGCAATTAATTGGCCCTGTACCTGAGGTGTTTGTACCAGTGCCCAGGAACTTTTATTCTCATTAGGTCTTAAACGAACAATATCTTTAACTTTAACAATCTGTGATGCTCTGTTTGGTGCAGCACCTACACTATCTGCACTACGATAAGGACGAGCCCAGGACATGCCTGACCAAGGCACAGTTACGGTTGTACCATCCTGCATCAATGCTTCAAAGCTATTATTATTGACCTTAGTCACTTCAGCAGGGTAAGTGTTGGCATAGACACGGAAATTTTGCAGGGGCTGATCATGAGCCTCAGCACCTCGCCAGCCATGACGACGATCATAAGCTTCTAAACCATCCTGTACCGCCTGTTCAGCATAAGCCTGACGTTCACTGTGGATCGTCGTGTAAACTTTATAACCTGAATCTATGGCCTGTTCACCAAAATTTTCTACCAGTTCAGAGCGAACCATTTCACCGACGTAGGGAAATTTGTTACGCGTACTGCGGTCAGGCATATCCAGTTTAATCGGTTCAGCAATGGCTTCCTGATATTGGCTTTGATTCAGATAACCCAATTGCAGCATACGACCTAAAATCCAGTTACGGCGTTCCAGTGCACGTTTAGGATTGGCCACCGGATTGTAGCGAGAAGGTGCTTTAGGAAGACCGGCGATCATTGCCATTTGCGCAATCGAAAGCTCATCTAAACTTTTGTTGTAATAGATTTTGGCTGCTGCCGCGATGCCGTAAGCATTTTTTCCCAAGAAAATTTTATTGACATATAAAGTCAGAATTTCTTCTTTACTTAAATTCTGTTCTATTTTACGTGCCAGGAAAATTTCAGTCAGCTTACGCTTTAAAGTACGTTCGGGACTTAAATAGTAGTTTTTGGCGACCTGCATGGTAATGGTCGAACCACCAGTCTGTACATCAGAGCCAGTAATGGTTTCACTGACTGCACGTCCTAAACCTTTAAAGCTGATCCCGCTGTGTTCGAAGAAACTAGAATCTTCTGCAGCGAGGAAGGCGTGAATAAATTCTTTCGGAATCTGTTCATAATTCACAGGAACAGAAAGCTTGCCACCATACTCTGCAATGAGCTTATTATCTGAGCTAAAAACTTGTAAAGGCTTTAATAAAGGTGCCTTTTTAAGCGTAGACATTTCAGGCAAAGATGGGGCAATATAGAGATACATGCCATAGAAACCCATCGGAATTGAGATCAAAATAATGATAATGATCAAAAAAAATGGATGAACAAGGCCTGAACAAGATAGCTTTTTCATAACAAGTAAGTTTTAATAAGAGCTAATGGCAAACTAATTACCGGTCAGTATATCCTTTAGATATACATATTGTTAGATGAGTTATTGTATCTGTATAAAATTATAGGCCGGCACAGATTGATGAGTTTGTTTTTATTGGGGATAAAAAAATAATAGGAATTGTATTGTGCGCAGGTTATATCGTAAGCCAAATAAGGGGTTAATAGGAGTCGATATTAGTTCGACTTCTGTTAAAGTTTTAGAGCTCTCTGTAAAGAACGGTCGGTACTGGGTAGAAAGTTATGCTTTGGTGCCACTACCAGAAAGTAGTGTCGTTGAAAAAAACATTTTAAATCCAGAAGCGGTGGGTGATGCGTTGGGGCGTGCGATTAATTTGGCCAATACCCAGTCCAGTCAGTCAGCCTTTGCGATTCCAACTTCTATGGTCATCACCAAGATCATCGAAATGGATGCCGATATGTCGGATGATGAACGTGAAGTTCAGATTCGTGAAGATGCTGAGCAATATATTCCTTTCCCACTTGATGAAGCCAGCCTGGACTTTGAAGTTCTGCCAGACCGTTTAACCAATCCGAACCGGGTCAATGTCCTGTTGGTAGCAACCCGAATCGAAAATGTTGAAGCGCGTTCTGAAGTACTGCAAATTGCCAATCTCAATCCAAAAATTGCAGATGTCGAAAGTTTTGCATTAGAAAATGCATTCAAGGTGTTTTCGGATACCTTACCGATGGGGGTAAATACTGTCGGGATCCTGGATATTGGTCATAGTATGACGACCTTATCCGTCATGCAGAATAACAAGATCATTTATACCCGTGAGCAGGTTTTTGGTGGCAAACAGCTGACTCAGGAAATCCAGAACCGTTATGGATTGTCTTTTGAGGAAGCAGGACGTGCTAAAAAAACCCGTGCCTTACCCGATGATTATGATATCGAAGTGTTGGAACCTTTTCTAGATGCAGTCGTGCAGCAGGCAGCGCGTTCATTACAGTTCTTCTTCTCTTCATCTCAGTTTAACGAGATTGACCATATTTTATTGGCAGGGGGGAATGCCAATATTCCAGGTCTGGCAAAACTATTACAGCAAAAACTCGGCTACCGGGTCACCATTGCCAATCCATTCCTGCAAATGGGCTTTTCTCCTCAAATTGATATTAAAAAAATTGAAAATGACGCGTCCTCACTCATGGTTGCATGTGGTTTGGCATTGAGGAGTTTTGATTAATGGCAAAGATTAACTTACTCCCTTGGCGCGATGAGCTAAGAATTAAAAGAAATAATGAATTTGTAGCGATTTGCGCAGGGGCACTTTTTCTAGGATTGGCAGCAGCAGGTTCAACCTGGTTCTATTACGATCAAAAACTTCAGGATCAGGAACAGGCAAACCAGCTGGTGGTCAGTACTAACCAGAATCTGGATGTACAGCTGAAAGCATTGGATGGCTTACAAGACCAGCGTAATGCAATTGTTGAACGTATGAAGCTGATTCAGGGTTTACAGACTCAACGGCCGATCGCAGTTCACCTGATTGATGAAATTGTACGGGTCACACCAAGCAATATGTACATTACCAAATTCCAGCGTACCGGCGATAAATTCACCATTGAAGGTAAGGCGGAAAGTCCGAATACAGTGGCTGAATTACTACGTAATCTGGAGGCTTCTACCTGGTATCGTAATGCATTTATGAATGCTTTCCTGGTTGCTGAAGAACCAAAAGATAAAGCGCCATCATCAGTGATTCCTCGAGTGGAAGAATCTTATGGCAGCTTTACGGTCACGGTTGATCTGGATCAAATCGCTGAGCCAACACTTAAAGAAGGACAAACACCAGCCACAACTACAGCGGAGGCATCATCATGAGTAATGACGGATTCGATGAATTAAGCCAAGACGTAGTGGCTGTTCCTAGAAAAAAAATGACAGTTGAAAAGTTCTTTCAACAATTCAATACACTAGATCCAAATAATTATGGTAGCTGGCCATTATCAGTCAAAATTACCTGCTGGATATTTATTGTTATTCTGGTTTTTATGCTGGGGTATTTCGGGTTTATTCGCGGCAAAATAGAAGCGATTTCACAAGCCAGTGCTCAAGAACAAAACCTGTTAAATGAATTCCGGGAAAAGGAATCCAAGCTGCGTAATTTACAGCAGTACCAGATTCAGTTGCAAGAAATGGAAGCACGTTTTAATCAGCAATTAGAACAACTACCGAAAGAAACTGAAATTCCTGGCCTGGTTGAAGATATTAACCTGAGTGGGGTGAACTCTGGACTGAAATTCAAGAATATTCGTCTTGAACCTGAAATCAAGCAGGAATTCTTTATTGAGCAGCCGATCGCGATTGAAGCCACTGGGGATTATCATGCCTTTGGTTCTTTTGTGAGCAGTATTGCAGGACTTTCGCGCATCGTTACACTGCATGACTTCACCATTACAGGGACTGAAAATAAAGAAAAGAAATCTGAAATTCCTGTCATTGATTATGTGGTAAAAGCGAAAACCTACCGTTATGTTGGTAATGCAGATGCTTCATCTACTCCAGCCACAACTGATACGCAGGGAGCTCAGTAATGAATATTATTAAAATTACTTCAGCTTTAACGCTCGGATTTTTATTGGTGGGCTGTGAATCAAGAATTGATGCAGTCAATCAGGAAATGGCCAATATTCGTAATCAACCACCATTACCGATTGAACCGGCGCCGGATTTTATTCCGACAGAAATGTTTAATTACGCAGCTCATCAGCTGAAAAGCCCTTTCTTGCCAAGCTCTTTAGCAGCCGAATTGAAAATTATGGCAGGTAAGCGGGTTTATCCAAACTTGTCACGCCAATTACAGCCTTTAGAGAGTTATCCACTAGAAACTTTAAGCATGAAAGGCAGTATGCGGAATCAGGCGGGGCAGATTCTGGCTTTGATTCAAACGCCTGATGGGGAAATTGAACGGATACAACGTGGCAGCTATATGGGACTTAATCACGGTCGTGTAACGAGAATTACGCCGACACAGATTGACTTGATTGAGATTATTCCAGATGGCCGTGAGGGATATGTGGAACGTCCACGAAGTCTGGTTTTGATTGGGCCAGCGCCATAAGTTTTAAGGAATAAAAATGAATAAGAGTATTAAAGAATTTATTTTTGGGGATGCTAATACAATGAATCATGTGTTTCGTCAGTTTTCTATGGGGGCTGTCGCGATTGCTGTGATGCAAGCAGCGAGTGCGCAGGTTTCAATGACCAATGTGGTACCAATGCAGATTCCTGGACAGGGAACTGAAATCCGAGTGATGTTTAATGGTCTGCCACCTCAGCCTCAAGCCTATCAGCTGGAATCTCCATCACGCCTGATTCTGGATTTTAATGAGGCACAACAAAATCTAAAACAGTCTAGTATTCCAGTCGCGACTGCTGAAGCTAGTTCAGTCGATATTAGCTCAGATGCACAGCGTTCTCGACTGACGGTGAATCTCGCTAATGCAGGTGCATTTACGACACGTGTGGAAGGCAATACCTTTATTTTAAAAATTAATTCTGCTACTCCAGTTGCTATTGCTCAGCCTGTACAACAGCAGGTCGCTCAAGGGATTACCAATATTGGTTTCCAGCGGGGTGCGCAAGGTGAAGGACTGGTGGTAATTGATCTGGCAGGTCAGAACACACCAGTCGATGTACAGCAGCAGGGAACCAAAGTGATTGTGCGGACTCTGGGCTCCAAGATTCCGGCACATTTAACCCGACGTTTGAATGTGAATGATTTTGCCACGCCCGTTTCAACCGTAGATGCAGTCAACCAGAATGGATCAGGCGTGATTACCATTCAGTCTGCGGAAAGCTATGAATATATGGCTTTCCAGACAGATAATAAGCTGACTATCAGTTTGAAGCGTCCAGAAGTTAAAGGGCCTTTACGTCCTAAATCAGTCGCTTATACAGGTAAGAAGATTTCTCTAGATTTTCAGGATATTGAAGTCCGTCGAGTTCTACAGTTATTAGCCGATTTTACCGATATCAATATGGTTGCTGCAGATAGCGTACAGGGTAATATTACCTTACGCCTCAAGGAAGTTCCTTGGGATCAGGCTTTAGATATTGTATTAAAAACCAAAAATCTGGATAAGCGTCGTAATGGTAATGTGATCTGGATTGCACCAGTGGCAGAATTAATTAAGGCTGAAGAGGAAGAAGCTAAGGCCTTAAAGCAAAGTGTTGCACTTGCGCCGATTCAAACTGAATATATGCAGCTTAGTTATGCAAAAGCAGCAGATATTGAAAAACTGATTACTCAAAATAAGAGCGCATCAGGATCAGGGAGTTCGAATGGCACGAGTAACAATGATGATAGAGAAAGTTTATTAAGTTCACGTGGCTCTATCTCTATTGATGCTCGTACCAATACGATTATTGTGAATGATACCCAGCCTTTCATTGATAAAATCCGTAATATGGTCGATCTGCTTGATGTGCAAGTGAAACAGGTGATGGTTGAGGCGCGTATCGTTCGTGCAACGACTGATTTTACCAAAGAAATGGGTGTGAAATGGGGAATCCTGTCTCAAGGGATTACCAATAATAATCACCTTCTTGTGGGGGGGAGTGACACTACCCTATGGGATTTGAGAGACCCTCAGGAAAGTGATCTAGGCGGATTTACCTATGATATTCAGCGCCCAGATAACCTGAATGTAGATTTAGGGGTAACCAGTCAAGGGGCTAGCCGTATTGCTTTTGGCTTAATTAGCCTTTCGGATTTTATGCTGGATCTTGAACTTTCTGCGCTACAGGCAGACGGTTATGGTGAAGTGATTTCTACGCCAAAAGTGCTCACTGCTGACAAGCAAAAAGCGACTGTGGCATCTGGTTCCCAAATTCCTTATCAGTCTTCAGAAGGCGGTGGTGCTAATGCAGTGTCGACTACAGAGTTTATTGATGCAACTTTAAGTTTAGATGTAACACCAAGTATTACTCCAGATGGTAAAGTACAGATGGAGTTGAATATTACCAGTGACTCACCAGGAAATCCGACACCAACTGGACAGTTAACCATTAATAAAAATCAGATCAATACTAATGTACTGGTTGATAATGGTGAAACAGTGGTGTTAGGTGGTATTTTTGAGCAAGAAACTCGAAATGCGCAAACTAAAGTTCCTTTCTTGGGTGATCTACCTTATTTAGGTCGTTTGTTCCGTAAAGATGTTAAATCAGATAACAAGCGTGAGTTACTGATTTTTGTTACACCTCGAATTGTTAATGACAGTGTTTCAAGAAATCATTAATATATTTTGAATTTAACAAAATGAATAGGTGACTCCTTGCCAAGCAAAGAGTTTGAAACCCTGCCAAATATCTATTTGGTAGGGCCGATGGGGGCCGGTAAAACAACAGTAGGACGACATTTAGCAGAACTGTTAGGACGAGAATTTCTGGACAGCGATCATGAAATTGAGCGGAAAACAGGGGCTACGATTCCCTGGATCTTCGAAAAAGAGGGTGAAAAGGGTTTTCGTCATCGTGAAACTGTTGTAATTGATGAGTTAACCTCACGTCCACAGTTGGTACTTGCAACTGGTGGTGGTGCAATTACTCAGGCTCCTAATCGGGATTATTTAAAGCAGCGAGGCATCGTTGTTTATCTTTACACTCCAGTTGAAATTCAGCTTCAGCGAACCTATCGCGACAAAAACCGTCCCTTGTTACAAGTCGAAAATCCTGAACAGAAACTCAGAGATTTGCTTGCAGTGCGGGATCCGTTATACCGGGAAGTCGCACATTACATTATTGAGACCAATCAGGGAGCTGCACGAGATCTGGCGCAGCGTATTCTGAATCTCATCCTTCCAAAAAAATAAGTTCAGTTGAAAAAGTGGTTATCCCCTCATGAAAACCTTACATGTCGAACTCGGTGAACGTCGTTACCCTATTTTTATTGGTAGTAACTTGAATCCTCAGGAATTGCTTGAGCCTTATATTCATGGCAAACAGGTGATGGTTGTCAGTAATGAGACGGTGGCACCACTCTATCTGGATCGCTATAAGGCTGCATTGAAAAATTTGGGTAAAACTGTGGCGACCTGTATTTTGCCGGATGGTGAGAAATACAAAAATATTGAACATCTAAACCTAATTTTTGATGCATTGCTTGAGGCAGGCTTTAACCGCGACTGTACGGTTCTGGCACTCGGTGGTGGTGTTATTGGAGATATGGCCGGCTTTGCCTCTGCCTGTTTCCAGCGTGGTGTCTATTTTATTCAGGTGCCAACGACTTTACTCTCTCAAGTGGATTCCAGTGTGGGGGGTAAAACCGGGATTAATCATCCACTGGGTAAAAATATGATTGGTGCTTTCCAGCAGCCACAAGTGGTGCTGGCAGATATGTCACAGCTGTTAACTTTACCAGATCGTGAGCTATCTGCCGGTTTGGCTGAAGTGATTAAATATGCCTTGCTCGGTGATGAAGAATTTCTGGTCTGGTTAGAAGCCAATATGAAAGGTCTTATTGCTCGTGATGAGCAATTGCTGGCCGAAGCGGTTTATCGTTCTTGTGCGCATAAAGCCCGTATTGTAGCGAATGATGAAAAAGAGCAGGGTGAGCGTGCTTTACTTAATCTCGGTCATACTTTTGGTCATGCGATCGAGTCCTATCTGGGCTATGGTGAATGGTTACATGGAGAAGCGGTAGCCACGGGGATGGTGATGGCAGCAGATTTATCCAATCGCATGGGTTGGATTTCATTAGAAGACCTTGAGCGTACAAAAAAAATCATTTCTCGTGCGCAATTACCTATTGTTTGTCCTAAAATCCCACTTGACGATTTCTTGGCTTACATGGCTCACGACAAGAAAGTTTTAAATGGGCAGCTTCGTCTTGTATTATTGCAGCAACTTGGAAAAGCGGTCATTACTCGAGACTTTGATGTCGAGTTGATGCAACAGGCGATTTTAGCTCATCAGGCATAGGTTTAAATTTTTATGACAGCATTACGTACCCCTTGGCAAAAGATTCAGCATTATTTCTGGCTGGTCTGTGGCGTATGCTGTCTATTTGCTGCCTTGGTTTTTTGGGCTATTACCGATACAGATGAAGTTGTAGAAGTAGAGAAGAAGCCGGAAACCGAAGTTGAATTACAGATTCAACCGGAAAAAGTGGCCTCAATGACCCATCTTGGTGCACTTTCTGATGAAGTTAAGCCTCTTGATCTCAATACTCGAATTGTTGTCAATGTTAGTCATGAGCCTGAATTCCGCGGAACCAAATATATTGGTGAAGTAAAGAAACAGCATGCGATTGAGCTATTTCATGTAGGTAATGAAGCCATTCTAAAAACCTTCCTGAAAAAGCAGCAGGATCGTAAGCCTTTTGTTTATTTAAGGCTTTCAGGTGAGAACCAGCCTGAACAATATGTATTGTTATATGGTTTGTATAAAACCGCAGCAGAAGCTCAACAGGCTTTATTAGCGCTCAACCTCAATCTGCCTAAATCCGTCCAGCCTAAAGTTGTGGCCATGCAACAATATGCCAGTTTGGTCAAAAGTATGGGTTCGGAAGAACTGGCAAGTAATCAAAAACTTTATGAAATTCAGTTGAAAAATGTACCTTTACCGAAAGTTGATGAATCTGTACAGATAAGACCGAAAGCTCAACCTTCAGCGCCTGTGGTCACTCCTAAAGAAAGCACCACAAGTACCACGATTGTTCGACGTGATCAGAAAGGTAATGTAGTGGATGTACAGAAATCTCAAAGTCATGTCGAAGGAATTCCGCGCTCATCAAATGGCAATGCTTGACCTCAAGAAAACGAGATTAGTGATCCATTTAACTAGGCCGGTCTAAAATAGCGCACAGACACTTTATCTTTATTATAAATGTGCGCTTTTGGTGCAAAAAATACGCACCATAAATAATCATAATTTTCCTTTTGTAGGCTAAATCTTTGTCATTTGTGTTGTTTTGATTTTTGCTCCTTAAATTGGCATGAAATTTGCTTTATTGGTGCATGAATTGAATTAATCTCCCTGTTTTGGCGCGAAAATGATTCGATGAATAGGCGTAATTGTCATCTTTGTTGCTTATTTTTATCTTATCCATCAGCAAAATGAATGTTATTTTTCATGCATTCCGTTTGAAAAAGGATTATGTTGAAAAGATACTCAATGATATTTTGCTCTATAAAGCTGCTTAGCTTGCGGAGCAAATCAGACAGTCACGCACAGCAGAATTTAGATTGTTTAATAGCCTATTGGGCTTAGTGAAAAGAAGGGTACGCTATGCACATGCCATCGCCTAATAATGTAGCTCCCGCTCAAGGTTTATACCAACCGGATGAGTTTAAAGATAACTGTGGTTTCGGTTTAATCGCCCATATGCAGGGTGATGCTAGTCATGATCTGGTCAAGACCGCAATTCATAGTTTAAGTTGTATGACCCACCGTGGCGGTATTGCTGCTGATGGCAAAACCGGTGATGGTTGTGGTCTATTGCTGGCAATGCCTAAAGAATTCTTCCGTGAAGAGGCCAAACGCTTAAGCGACATTACCTTAAGTGAGATTTTTGCTGTGGGTACAGTATTCCTGAATCTGGATCCAGCATTAGCCGCACATGCAAAACAAGTCCTGACAAAAGAAATTGAAGAAGAAGGCTGTCGTGTTATCGCATGGCGTGTTGTACCGACGAATAATGATGCGCTTGGTGAGATTGCAATGCAGTCTCTACCAGCTTTTGAACAGGTGATTGTTAACTGCCCAATCGGTGTAACTGAAGTTGAATTCAACCGTAAATTGTTCCTTGCGCGTCGTCGTGCTGAACAGCAGTTAGCCAGTGATTCATACTTCTATGTGACGACCTTATGCTCAACTGTAATCAGCTATAAAGGTCTGATGATGCCAGCAGCGATTGCTGACTTCTATACTGACCTGGCTGATGAGCGTCTGGCATCACATATCGTAGTTTTCCATCAACGTTTCTCTACCAATACATTGCCACGCTGGCCACTGGCTCAGCCATTCCGTTACCTGGCACATAATGGTGAGATCAACACTATTACGGCTAACCGTAACTGGGCAATGGCGCGTACGCCTAAATTTGAAAACCCGTTACTGCCAGGTCTGACTGAGCTGAATCCAATCGTAAACCGTACTGGTTCAGATTCATCTAGTCTGGATAACATGCTGGAAATTCTAGTGGGTGGTGGTATGGATCTGTTCCGTGCACTACGTATGCTGGTTCCACCTGCTTGGCAGAACGTTGAAACGCTCGATGCTGATTTACGTGCATTCTATGAGTTCAACTCTAAACATATGGAAGCATGGGATGGCCCTGCTGGTTTAGTTATCCAAGACGGTCGTCATGCGATCTGTATGCTGGATCGTAACGGCTTGCGTCCGGCACGTTGGGTCATCACTAAAAATGGCTACATCACACTGGCTTCAGAAATCGGTGTATGGGGTTATGAACCTGAAGATGTCATTTCTAAAGGACGTGTAGGTCCTGGCCAAATGCTGGTGATCGATACTTATACTGGTAAAGTGCTAGACACTCAGGATGTGAATAATCACTTGAAACGTATGCGTCCGTACCGTGAATGGTTACGTGAAAATGCTGTACGTCTACAAGGTAGCCCTGAACTTGAAGAATATTTATGTGAGCGAGGTTTGAAAGGTGACAACCTGAAAGCGGCACAGAAAATGTTCATGGTAACTTTCGAAGAACGAGACCAGTTGCTGCGTCCAATCGCTGAAAGCGGTCAGGAAGCTGTAGGTTCTATGGGTGACGATACACCGATGGCGGTTCTGTCACGTCAGGTGCGTCATGTATCAGACTATTTCCGTCAGCAGTTCGCTCAGGTAACGAATCCGCCAATCGATCCATTACGTGAATCGATTGTAATGTCACTAGAAACCTGTTTAGGTCGTGAACAAAACGTTTTCGAACAGGGTCCAGAACATGCAGACCGTCTGATTATTTCAAGTCCGGTTCTGTCTAATTCAAAAATGCATCAGATCCGTACGCTAGGCCGTACAGGTTATGAGATTGCAGATATTGATCTGAACTATGCTGAAACTGAAGGCTTAGAAGCTGCGATTGCTCGTATTTGCGAAGAATCAGCGCAAGCGATTCGTGACGGCAAAACTTTATTGGTACTTTCAGACAAGAAAATCCGTGAAGGTTACTTGCCAGCCAATGCTGTGATGGTCACTGGTGCAGTACACCATCATCTGATCAATACTGGCCTACGTACTGATGCGAACCTGATTGTTGAAACCGGTTTCGCACGTGATCCACATCAATTTGCCGTTCTGCTTGGCTTTGGTGCGACAGCAATTTATCCGTACCTGGCATATGACGTGATCAATGATCTGGTGGCTAAAGGTGAATTGCTGGGTGATCCGGTATATGCGCAAAACAATTTCCGTAAGGGGATTGAAAAAGGCCTGCTGAAAGTCCTGTCTAAGATGGGTATTTCAACTGTGGCTTCTTACCGTGGCGGTCAGCTGTTTGAAGCAGTCGGTTTATCCAATGAAGTTGTGAACAAATGCTTCGTAGGTGTTCCGAGCCGTATTCAGGGGGCAACTTTTACTGACCTTGAGAATGACCAGAAGCAACTGGCAGATTTGGCCTGGAAAAACCGTAAGCCAATCGATCAGGGTGGTATGCTGAAATTTGTCTTCGGTAAGGAATACCATGCGTTTAACCCGGATGTGATTAACTCACTGCATAAAGCAGTACGTTCAGGTAATTATGCAGACTTTAAAGAATATGCAGAGCTGGTAAACAATCGTCCGATTGCAACCATCCGTGACTTGTTCAAGCTGAAAACTGACAACTCAATTCCAGTGGATCAGGTTGAGTCTGTAGAAGATATTCTGCCTCGCTTTGACTCTGCGGGTATGTCTTTGGGTGCCTTATCTCCTGAAGCACATGAGGCGATTGCGATTGCTATGAACACCATCGGTGGTCGTTCTAACTCTGGTGAGGGCGGTGAAGATCCAGCGCGTTATGGCACCATCCGTAACTCAAAAATCAAACAGATTGCATCAGGCCGTTTTGGTGTAACTCCAGCGTACTTAACATCAGCAGAAGTACTTCAGATTAAAGTGGCTCAAGGTGCGAAACCGGGTGAAGGTGGTCAGTTACCTGGTGGTAAAGTGAATGGCTTGATTGCCCGTTTACGTTATTCTGTACCGGGCGTTACCCTCATTTCGCCACCGCCACATCACGATATCTATTCAATCGAAGATTTATCACAGTTGATCTTTGACTTGAAACAGGTCAATCCGCAAGCAATGGTATCGGTGAAACTGGTATCTGAGCCGGGTGTAGGTACGATTGCAGCAGGTGTTGCGAAAGCGTATGCCGATTTCATTACTATTTCTGGTTATGACGGTGGTACAGCAGCATCTCCATTGTCTTCGATTCACCATGCAGGTTCTCCATGGGAATTAGGTTTAAGTGAAGCGCATCAAGCACTTCGTGTAAACGACTTACGTGGCAAAGTGCGCGTTCAAACTGATGGTGGTTTAAAAACTGGTCTGGACGTCGTAAAAGCAGCGATCTTGGGTGCAGAAAGCTTTGGTTTTGGTTCAACACCAATGATTGCCTTAGGTTGTAAATACCTGCGTATCTGTCATTTGAATAACTGTGCGACCGGTGTTGCGACTCAGCAGGATCATTTGCGTCAAGAGCACTACATCGGCGAACCACAAATGCTGATCAACTTCTTCACTTTCATTGCTGAAGAAACTCGTGAATGGTTGGCGGCACTTGGCGTATCTAGCCTGAAAGACCTGATTGGTCGTACAGATTTGCTGGAAATCCTGCCAGGTGAAACTGACAAACATGCTCACCTTGACCTGAGCAAGCTGCTAGAGTCACATCCAGCAGCAGAAGGCAAAGCACAGTACTGTGAAGTACAGGGTAATGAACCATTCGATAAAGGTATTCTGGCTGAGAAGATGGTAGAAGAAATTCTTCCAGCAATCGAAGCAGGTACAGGTGGTGAATACAGCTTCACAGTAGGTAACTGTGACCGTTCGATTGGTGCGCGTCTGTCAGGTGAAATTGCCAAACGTTATGGCAACCTGAGTATGGAAGCACATCCAGTTAAAGTAAATCTGACTGGTACAGCGGGTCAGTCACTCGGTGTCTGGAATGCCGGTGGTCTGCACATTAGTCTTGAAGGCGATGCAAACGACTACGTGGGTAAAGGTATGGCAGGTGGTCGTATCTCGATCTTCCCGCCAAAAGGTTCTCCGTTCCAGACCCAAAATACTGCCATCATTGGTAACACCTGTCTGTATGGTGCGACTGGTGGTAAATTGTTTGCTGCGGGTACTGCAGGTGAGCGTTTTGCAGTTCGTAACTCAGGTGCCTTTGCCGTGATTGAGGGTGCAGGCGATCACTGCTGTGAATACATGACTGGCGGTATCGTGACCGTCCTGGGTAAAGTAGGCCATAACTTCGGTGCAGGTATGACCGGCGGTTTCGCTTATGTATTGGACCTGGACAATGATTTCGTAGATCATTACAACCATGAGTTGATTGAACTGAACCGTATCTCAACTGAAGCGATGGAAGAACATCAGACCTTCTTGCTTCGCATTTTAGATGAACATATTGCAGAAACAGGTAGTGCTTGGGCGTACAAGATCCGCCATGAGTTTGATTTCTATAGTCGTAAGTTCTGGCTGGTAAAACCGAAAGCAGCTAACTTATTGACCTTGTTGAAAACAACTCAAGCTGATCCACAATAATTCCACTACTGCAGATATAGGCAGACCTAAGGTAATGCGAATAAAGCCTTGGGTCTACCCACGGAGAGAGAGATGGCAGAGCGCCTAAATAATGACTTTCAATTCCTGGATGTCGCACGCCAAGATCCAGAGAAAAAAGAGATTGACGTCCGCAAAGCAGAATTTGTGGAAATTTATAAACCTTTCACAACTGAAGTGGCTGCAAATCAGTCACATCGTTGTCTAGGTTGTGGTAACCCGTACTGTGAATGGAAATGTCCGGTTCATAACTATATCCCAAACTGGTTGAAGTTACTTGCAGAAGGCCGTATTTTCCAGGCGGCAGAACTTTGTCACCAGACCAATACTTTGCCAGAAGTCTGTGGTCGTGTTTGTCCTCAAGACCGCCTGTGTGAAGGTGCTTGTACCCTAAATGATGGTTTTGGTGCAGTCACCATTGGTAATGCCGAAAAATATATTAATGATACCGCTTTCGCTTTAGGCTGGCGTCCAGACATGTCTCATGTGAAATGGACTGATAAAAAAGTGGCTATCATTGGGGCAGGTCCTGCAGGTCTAGGTTGTGCTGATATTCTGGTACGTAATGGTGTTAAACCAGTGGTATTTGATAAACGTCCTGAAATTGGTGGTCTGCTGACTTTCGGTATCCCAGAATTCAAGATGGAAAAAGACGTGATGAAACGCCGTCGTGAAATTTTCACAGGCATGGGTGTTGAATTCCGTCTGAATACTGAAATTGGTACCGATGTCACCATCGACCAGTTACTCGCTGACTACGATGCTGTCTTTATGGGTATGGGAACATACACTTATATGAAAGGTGGCTTTGCTGGTGAAGATCTGGATGGTGTGTATGATGCACTGGATTTCCTGATTGCTAACGTGAACCGTTGCCAGGGCTGGGAAAAAGACCCATCCGAATACATCAGTGTTGAAGGCAAAAAAGTCATTGTTCTCGGTGGTGGTGATACCGCGATGGACTGTAACCGTACTTCAATCCGTCAAGGTGCTGAGTCAGTGGTTTGTGCTTATCGTCGTGATGAAGCGAACATGCCGGGTTCACGTCGTGAAGTAAAAAATGCGCGTGAAGAAGGTGTGGAATTCCAGTTCAACCGTCAACCTATCGAAATCGTGGGTGAAAATGGCAAAGTAATTGGCGTAAAAGTAGTAACGACTCAACTGGGTGAACCAGACAGCCGTGGCCGCCGTAGTCCAGAACCAATTCCAGGTTCAGAAGAAATTCTGCCTGCAGATGCGGTATTGCTGGCATTTGGTTTCCGTACCAGCCCTGCAGACTGGTTCACTGACGTAGAAATCAACCTGGATGGTTCTGGTCGCGTACTTGCAGCTGAACAACAGCAATACAAATTCCAGACTTCAAATCCAAAAATCTTTGCCGGTGGCGACATGGTCCGTGGTTCTGACCTGGTCGTGACTGCGATTTGGGAAGGTCGTCAGGCAGCAGAAGGTATTCTGGATTATCTTGACGTTTAATTCGCTCCTTATCATTTTTAGAAAGACCCGCATTCAGCGGGTTTTTCTTTTTCTCAAGAAAATGGAGAGCAGCTAGAACGCTAAGCAGAGGAAAGAAAAAATTATAAAATTTAACAATACGGTTGAAAATTATGTTTAAAATCAAATTTATTAAATAAATATCAATAAAGAATTGAGGATAAAAGATGATCCCTGAATTAAAAAAATCTTTCATTGCTCTGATGTTAGCCAGTACCCTGACACTTACAGGTTGTGGCTATAACACCTTACAAGTTAAGGATGAGGCAGTAACTGCGGCATGGTCTGAAGTACAGAACCAGTATCAACGTCGTGCAGACTTGGTGCCGAATCTGGTCAATGTCGTCAAAGGCTATGCGGCGCATGAAGAGCAGGTATTGACTGAAGTGACTCAGGCACGTGCCAATGTTGCAGGTTTGAAAGTTGATCGTGAAGTGCTGGAAGATCCTGAACTGTTCCAGCGTTATCAGGAAGCTCAAGCACAAATGACCAGTGCCTTGTCACGTCTACTGGCAGTAACTGAAAATTATCCTGATCTGAAAGCCAATGAGCAGTTCCGTGACCTGCAGGTACAACTTGAGGGTACTGAAAACCGTATTGCGGTAGCACGTAACCGCTATATTACCACTGTACAAGATTTTAACTCTTATGCACGTCAGTTCCCGCAGGTAATGACGGCCAAAGTCATTGGGATGGATACCAAGCCAAACTTTAGTGCAGAGCAGAGTGCGCAACAGGCACCTAAGGTTTCATTTAATTAAGTTTGATCTTGGGTAATCACTAATAAGGTGGCTGCAATGATGCATATGAGCGCTGTAAAGCTTTGTACAGGTATATTCCTTAGTCTTATTATGAGCCTGATGAACCCTGCTTGGAGTGAAACAGCAACGGCAACCGATACAGAAGAAATCATTGTTGCACGTGAAATTTTGCAGCCTAAAACGAATACTACGGATCAAAATGTAGAATCTGCAGATACAGCGCCGCAGCCCCAAATTGCCAATGATATGGCAGAAGGTCAGGTTCAGCGCAACTTGCCTAGCATGAATGAACCGGTGATTGATCAGGCAAATTTATTAACGGCAGCAGAAAAACAGCAACTTAGTCAAAGAATCATTAATCTCTATCAGGCAGGTAAGGCTCAGATCGGCGTAGTAATTATACCTACCACGGGTCAGGAAGATATTTTTGACTATTCCATGCGTGTGGCGGATCGCTGGCAATTGGGCTCAAAAGAACATGATAATGGTTTGTTAATGACCATTGCGGTAAATGACCATCGTATCCAGATTTTAACTGGATATGGGTTAGAAGGCGTTCTGCCGGATATTGTGGCTGGACGGATTATTAATAACAAAATTACACCTTTGTTTAAGCAGGGTCAGTATGCGCAAGGGATAGATGCTGGGCTGGCAGAAATTGAGCGTATTCTAAATCTGGATCCAGAAATTGCAGCTCAAGCAGCAGCTGAGCTTAAGGAACGTCAGGAGCAGGCTTACAAAGCGCAACAGGCCTCTCAAGCGACTTTTGGTTCGGTTGTTTTTATTATCGTCGCTGGTGTCATTGGTTCTATGATCTTTGGCAGGAAGCTGAGTGCAGCGACTGCTGCAGTAGCAGGTACTGCAGCTGGATTAGTTAATGGCATGGGATTGGTCGCTAGCCTATTAATTGGTGCTGGAGTTTTCTTCTTGCTCGTGACCTCACTTGCTCAGTTGATCCTGCATGCCTTTATGGCAGGTGGAGGTCGTGGTGGCGGTAGTGGGCGTGGTGGTTTTGGAGGTGGCGGCTTCGGTGGAGGCGGCGGAGGTTTTGGTGGGGGAGGAGCATCAGGCTCATGGTAACAACTACAGATACAACAGATATTGTCACGCAGCCTAAGCTGGAAGAACATGCTCAACCAAGTTTTAAGCGCTGGGTTAAGCACTTCTTTTATATGCCTGCAACCAAGCGGTTTTTCTCTAAGCAAGACCAGAACGCGATTGCATTAGCTGTAGAAGAAGCTGAGCATGGGCACGTCGGAGAAATACAGGTGGTGATTGAAGGCTGTTTACCTTCTCGCTCTGCCTATTATCAGGATACGCTGTGTCGTGCCCGGCAGTTGTTTGCTGAGCTCGGTGTGTGGGATACAGAATATAATAGTGGAGTACTCCTGTATTTGAATCTTTGTGAACATAAGGTTGAAATCGTGATTGACCGTGGAATTAAAAATGCGACGACCCAACAAGTCTGGGATAAAATCTGCCAAAACATTATTCAGCATCTAGTCCAGCAGAAATTTAAAGACGGTGTAATTGAAGGTGTGAAACAGATTGGAAAAGTTTTAGATCAATACTATGATCGTAGAATAGATGATTTAAAGAATGAATTAGGGAATAAACCAATCATTCTGGGGTGATTCTGGTCAATTAATTGACAATTTTTGTCAGTTAGTTGACCAAAATAAAACATAATAATTACAAAAAGAAAAATATTTTTTTAAAGTGCTGTTTTTTCTGCCAAAATTATTATAATAAAACTTGGCACGTTTGCTGCTAAGTATAAATTAGCTTTTCTTTAAGCTTATAAATAAACAAAAAACATTTGTGGAGAATGTTATGAACGCTCAAAAAGGTTTTACTCTTATTGAATTAATGATTGTTGTCGCAATTATCGGTATTTTGGCTGCGATTGCGATTCCGCAATATCAAAAATATACAGCTCGTTCACAAATTACGGCTGCCTTAGCTGAAATTAGTCCAGCTAAAACTCAGTTTGAACTTGCACTTTCTGAAGGAAATTCATCAGGTTTATCTGCTGCAGCTATAGGTCTAAAAACTAGTACTAATAACTGTTCTCGTGTTACTGTTACAGCACCTGCGACTGGTACAACTGGATCAATTAATTGTGTATTACAAGGTTCTGCTACAATCACTGGTGCTACATTGACATTAGAGCGTAGTGCGGATGTGGCACCAGATGCATCAAATAATGGTGGTAATGTTGGTGGTTGGGCTTGTAAAATTGCTAACGCAACTGGTACTGAAATTAATACAGGTATAGCTCCTAAAGGTTGTTCAGTAGCTTAATAAGAGCTAAACATAGGCAAGGGCTATTTTAGCCCTTGTTTTATATATATGTATAAATATATAAGCATCATTAGTTTAGCTTTATTAGTTCTAGGTTGGCTATATCCATATCATTATGCTCCTTGGCTTGTTGCTGAAAATGAATTTTTTATATTATTAATACCTTGCTTTCTATCCTTGCCTTTAATAAGAAATAAAGAATTTAAAATCAATGAACTTTTTATTTTTCCTATCATTTTGTTGTTATTTTCTTTTATACAATATTTATTATTAGATTATTATTTTCTAGAAGACTTTATTTTGGTAAGCATTTATTCAATATTTATTCTGCTGGTGTTAATAATTAGTCAAACCCAAAAAAATAAAGAACATATTATTCTAATATTAAAAACAATTATATTTTTATGTTTAATCAATTCCATAATTATCTTATTTCAATATTTTAATATTAATAGTATTTTTATACTCGAACATACAGGCACTAAACGTTTTTATGGAAATATTGGACAACCAAATCATTTATCCACACTTTTTATGATGGGAATAGTGTCAAGCATATTACTATATAATAAAAAAATAATTAAAATACAATTACTATATATTATCTCCATCTATTTAATACTCTTTGTTTTTCTAACAGGCTCAAGAACAGGCGTTCTTGCATTATTATCTTTAGCTTTTTTAGGATTTATTTTTAGGACTAAACAAAGTATTAAATTTAGTATGACCTTTTTTGGAACTTTAATTCTAATATATTTTTTATCTAATTACCTTTTTTCAAAAAATTCTAGAAATTCTGTAAAAAACCTCAATGAAACAATAAATGATTCAAGATTAGCATTATGGAGCGATAGTATTAGTTCAATTTTAGCCAACCCATGGGTCGGTTATGGTATAAATGGAGTTAGAACATCCAGATTATTTGGAAATCTCAATTTTAAAACACCTTACGTATCTTCTCATAATCTATTTTTAGACTTATTTTTATGGTTTGGGGTTATTGGCGGCATAATTCTTAGTTTTTATTTAATCATATTTTTTATAAAGGTAATTAAAGATAAGACTTATGGTTATGAGATACTGCTATTTTTAACACCATTTATCATACACTCTTTGCTTGAATATCCATTCAGATATTTATATTTTTTAATATTTGTTATACCTGCATTATCCTTATCTAAAAATTTTAAGATTTATAAAATCAGCAGGTTTACTCTTCTAATTTTATTTTTAATTTACAATATTTTAATATCTATTTTTTATCTTGAATTTAAAAAATATTCGCGTGAAGCATTTTTTTCACAATCTCAAAAGTGTGAGATTTTTGAAAGTTTGGAAGCTCCCATTTTAATGGATTTAATGTATGATTATTCCAAATTATATTGTAACACATTAACTGAGCATGAAATGAGAAGAGTAATATATCGTTATGCTTATCCCATTCATATTCAATATTATATACAAAATGGTTTTTATGATGAAAATTTAAATCGAAGCAGAGAAGTGAGCTTTTAGTACTGAAGCATATCATGATAAATAAAAAGCAGATTACCCTTTAATCTAGTTTTTGTTTATCATGTGCCAAACTTCCACTGCTTGATATTTCCATGAAATTCATGCTTGCCCTCATCGCAGCTATCCTCATCTCCCTCGCATGGCTTATGCCCGTGCACTATCGTCCTTGGGTGACCTATACAGGTGAGCTGTATGCCTTTTTTGCACTATTTGCATTAGCTGCAATTTGCTTAAAAGAAAAATTAAGAATTCCTGTAGTTAGTTTGCCATTATTGATACTTGCCTGTGTCCCGCTGATTCAATTTCTTATGGGGCAAGTATTTTTCTTTAGTACCGCCATGATGGGCTTTATTTTTGTCTTTAGCTTTTGGCTCGCAAGTATGTTGGGTTATAACCTTTCAACAGGAGCTTATAATCGGGAAGAAGCCTTTATCAACCTTAGCTATGTGTTTTTAGCTTCAGGAACAATTACAGGTTTAATTGCACTATGCCAGTGGATGAATCTGGATACAACTTTGCCGGGCATGGTCAATATCAGTGGTACTCAGCGGCCTTATGCTAACTTCGCCCAACCAAATAATATGGCAACTTTTTTAGTCATGGCATTAATGAGTTGTCTTTATCTGTATGAAAAGAAAAAAATCCAGACCAAGTGGCTGTTTGCCTGCGCTGCTGTGATTGTGATGGGAGTGGCTTTAAGCCAGTCACGTACTGCATGGGTTGCCGCGACCGCAATTATATTGTATCTGGTGTTCTATCAATATAAAGGTATTATTCGCCTGAAATGGTATTACAGCATAGCGTGGTTCATCTTTTTTATTTCCTGTATTGTCGCTTTTCCATTATTGAGTCAGTTGGCTGTACAGACTATGGATGCACAGGTGGTGCAAAGTCGTGATGTTGTCTCCCGTGCCACAGGAGATATGTCACGGCTCGCCATTTGGGAACAGATGTTGGCTGCCATTCAGGCACAGCCGTGGTGGGGCTATGGCTGGTATCAGACCAGTGTCGCATTTGTCTCAATTACCGATACGGTACAGGGTCCAGTCTGGATCCGGAGTGCACATAACTTTATTATTGATTTCCTGATCTGGAACGGGGCAGTGATTGGTGTGCCTTTCCTGGCTTATTTCGGCTATCTGGGCTATCAAATGCAGCGCTGGGTCAAGACACCGGAGTCAGTCATTGGCATATTAATGATCGGTGCCTTTGTCACCCATGCCATGTTTGAGTTCCCACAGCATTATGCCTATTTCCTGCTACCAGTTGGTTTTATTATTGGTACAGTATTGTCACAGCGAGCTGATGTAACTAAACAGCTTGTCATGCCATCATGGTTGATGAAAGTAATCTTTATTACCGGTGTTATTTTAATTGCAGTGATTTACCGTGATTATGATACAGCGGTGCCAAAATTGGGGCAGAGCATCCGTTATGAATTAAAGCCTGGAAAAATTACCAATCAAAAGCCGATCTTCTTGCTGACTGAATTTAATCATCGTATTGACTGGATTCGTGTAAATCCCTATACCAAGATGAGTCAAAACGAAATCCATGAATATGAAAAATTAGTGGTGAGTTATCCAACTAAATACAACTTATTAAAATATATTCGGCTGCTTGCTTATAATGGTTATGTTGAGGAGGCTCATCATCAGCTCTGGCGTTTGAATACGATCCAAAAGACTGAACTGAGTTATGAAGATGTCCTCAAAGATATGCCGAAATAATTTGAATCTAATAAAAAGCCATCATCATGATGGCTTTTTTATATCTTTCAGAAATCAAAGCTGACTTTGAATATAGTTTTCGATACCAATACTTTCGATGAGATCTAGCTGAGTCGTAGTCCAGTCTAGATATTCCTCTTCTTTTTCCAGAATTTCACGTACTAGGTCTCGAGTCACATAATCCATTTGAGTTTCTGCTAAAGCCACTGCCTGCTGGATGGTTTCAATATTCTCTTTGACTTTGCGCACATCACATTGCAGCACTTCTTGCGTATGCTGACCGATATAGAGTTTGCCTAGGTGTTGTAGGTTTGGCAGACCTTCCAGAAATAGAATCCGCTCAATAATCTTGTCAGCATGCTTCATCTGGCGGATGGATTCTTTATATTCTGCCGAACCCAGTTTTTCAATGCCCCAGTCATTAAACATGCGGGAATGCAGAAAATATTGGTTAATTGCAGTAAGGTGGTGATACAACACCTGGTTCAGCTGATTAATTACATCACGATTGCCTTTCATCGTATCACTCCATATAGCCTGTTGACCCATTTATCGCTATGGGTTTTTGAATAACTTATCTTAAATCAATCGAGCGAGCAATGGCGAGTAATTTATTGAACTGCAAATGAAAATCGCAATCAAAAAGCTTCGGGTGAAATATAAAGCAATAAAAACCCGCCAGAGTCAGAGGCGGGGGAGGAGTAATGATACGAGACCATTGATTTTATAATTATCGTTATCCGCTTTAGGCAGCAACCGCTAGCCGGGCAGCAATCTGGGAAATTTCATCACTGATGATCATACGCGCTTCTGGAGCACAACGGCCACAACACGTGCCTAGGTCAAGCATTTCGCGTACATCGCGGTAACTTTCGGCGCCATTTGCAATAGCATCTTTAATGTCTTGATCTGTAATGCCACGGCATAGACAAACGTACATAGGATACAACCACAGTGAATAAATAAGATAAGAGATATTATTGATAATTGTTATCGTTTGTCAATAAAAATCATTTGAAAATGCTTTTTATAGTGATTGATGATTCAGATAAAAAAATACCACCTGATAGGTGGTATCTCTTAATTTTCTATAACTTATTGATTGATAACAACGATGCCATCCATCTCAACTAAAGCACCTTTAGGTAAACTTGCAACACCTAAGGCAGCACGTGCTGGATAAGGTTGAGCAAAGTATTCACCCATAATCTGGTTGACGAGCTGAAAATGAGAGAGGTCAGTTAAGAAGATATTCAGTTTCGCAATATCAGCCAATGAGCCACCTGCTGCTTCACAAACCGCTTTCAGGTTATCAAATACACGGCGAATCTGAGCTTCGATGCCTTCAACCAGTTCCATACTATATGGATCCAGACCAATCTGGCCGGATAAATAAAGTGTATCCCCGACTAGAATTGCTTGTGAATAGGTGCCTATGGCAGCCGGGGCATTTTCAGTATGGATCACTTGGCGGGACATCAATTTCTCCTTTTATCATCAACATACATCATATTAGATCAATTCAACTGACAAAAGCATTATCGTTTTAAATGATTAACTGGCTTTAGATGTTTCAGCAATATTGAGCGACTGTTCTAAGCGAGTAATACGTGGAAAACCAAAATGCATGCGTAAATCACGAATAATCTTGGCAATCTGTTTACGGTTATGCACCACAATATTTACATAAGTTTTGCCATCATAATTACGTACCATTTCTACACCTGTATGGCCTTTACGACATTGATAAATCAGATCGGAAATCTGTTCATCGTCCATGGCTTGATCAATACAGAGATAGGCAGTAAAGCTGACATCATCCAGATCTTCGGTCGTCCATTGTAGAGGCATAATATTTTCAGGATGCATATGTTGTTCCTGCAATAAATTATGACAACGGGCACGATGCACAATTAAGCCACGACGAGTCAGATGACCTTGAATTGGATCACCAAGTACCGGGTTACAGCAATGTGCATATTTAACATCTACACCTTCTGTACCCTGAATAAGGCGACCTGAACTATTTACATTTTGATGCTGATCATGTGCGAATAAATGGTTGGCAACCAGTTGCGGTAATAAGTCACCTACAGCAATCTGTTCAAATAGTTGTTCTTTAGTCGGTACATGGCGCCACTCCAGTACATTTTTCCAGTCAGCTTCGGTCAGATCAAGAATAGAACATTGGAAAAGTTTTAAGGCACGGTTAAGAGCCTGTTGACCGACAAGGCGCTGTTCATCAATATCCTGATCACGCAAAATATTCTGAATGGCACGACGGGCTTTTTGGGTATTAATAAAACTGAGCCAGTCCGGGTTTGGGGTTGCAAGAACATCGGTAATGACTTCAACGACCTGACCACTCAATAATGGTGTAGAAAGTGGTTTGGTTTCACCATTAATTTTGGCGCCAATAGCATGGTTACCCAGGAACAGGCTGGCGGCATAGGCAAAATCAACAGCAGTCGCACCTTGCGGTAATTCATGCAGATGACCGTGAGGGGTGTAAACCCAAATTTTTTCTTGATGCAGATAATCCAGTAATTCACTGAACGTAGTCTTGGCACATTCGCCATCAACCAATACGTTTAGATTTTGCATAGATGCCTGAATAGCAGAGCGGCAGGCTTGAGGCGCATTTTCGCCCAGTACAACACCAAAGCGCGCAGCTTTACGCATCAGTTCAGTTTGAATGGTCAGCGATAGGGTGGTCTCTTCACCTTTTAAGCGCATGGTTAATGACTGGTTGCCGCCTGGGAGGGGGCGACGGATATTGTCTTGATAATTTTGAACCGTAAAACTTTCAGTCAGGATATCGGCAAGGCGGTCACAGTCGGCAATGCTCTGTAAAATAATTTCAAATGCGTGGCTATGCGTAAGTTCCTGTAGATCAATATCATTTTTTACAAAATGGCGTAATAGCTCGATATTATTGTTTTTCTTTTTAACCCGGCCTTCAATCGCATATTGCTGTAGTAATTCGTTAAGTTTCTGTTCCCATTCGGCCTGATATTCACAACGTTTAGGCTTGGTTTCTAAAAGGGCGGCCTGGACATCATTGTACATATCCAGATCCAGATTCTGATAACAGAGATGTTCCAGATTATCTGCCATTTCATTCATGCCGACCAAGCGTGCCATTGGAACAAAAATTTCAAAGGTTTCTCGGGCAATACGGGCGCGTTTATCCGGCCGTAATGCTTCCAGTGTAGTCATGTTGTGATAGCGATCTGCCAGTTTCACAATAATGACACGTGGATCCTGTAGAGTCGCTTGCAGGATTTTTCGGAAAGAGGCTGCTTTATTATATTCTTTATCGCTAGAATGGCTGAGTTTGGTGACCCCATCAACCAGCTCTGCAACCGTGCTGCCAAATTTTTCAGTAATGTCATCTTTATTGAAGTCGGTATCTTCAATGACATCATGCAGAAGCGCTGCCATTAAGGTTTCAGTATCCAGACGCATATGGGCCAGAATACAGCTCACTGCGATAGGGTGCAGAATATAAGGTTCACCACTTTTACGAGTAATGCCATCATGGGCAATATCGGCATAATCACAGGCCGCAAGCACACGTTCGACATCGCTTTCACTTAAGTACGCGTCGATGATGATTTTTAACTGTTGCTTAGCTTCACTGACCTGTGGGCCTGGCATAAAACACCTTTAAAACTGGATTTTTTAACAAATAAAACAGAGAAAGCTCGTATGAAATGTATAACATAAAGTGGGTCAGTTTTTTCATATCAACGAGTGAAAAATTTATACTGACTTTAGAGCTAACCCTTATGTTATAACCGTTCTGCACAAAATATAAAAGTCACAGAACAAAAAAAGCCTAGTTTAAAACTAGGCTTTTTAGAATGGTTTATTCTTATTGGAAAGAAAAACCATCTAAATTTAGATTATTTGCAGAAAGTGCAAGGTCTAAACTTGAAGTTTGATAATCTTGATCACGTTGTTTCAAAATATCTTTTGATACATGACCTGCAGCGATTTCACGTAAAGCAACTACAGTCGGTTTGTCATTGTCCCATTCTACAGTTGGTTCAATACCTTGACGTGCCAATTGACGCGCGCGTTTGCTTGCCACTAGTACAAGCTCAAAGCGGTTGTCTACATGGTCTAAACAATCTTCAACGGTTACGCGTGCCATAAGAATTCTCGTTTTGAATAGTAAATTTCAACAGACTGCACAGTATAAAATGCTTTGTCTGGAGACTCAAGTTTTAATCACTGTTCGCTTGGAGTAATTAGAGCCTGGATCAATTTTTCATGGCGGGTCGCTTGCTGGGAAAGGACTAGTCGATTGGCAATAATCACAGATTCAAGATCATGTAATGCCTTATTAAAGTCATCATTGATAATGACATAATCAAAATTGACATACTGCTGCATGTCTTCGACTGCACAGCTAAGACGGTGTTCAATCACTTCAACAGAGTCTGTACCACGATTAGAAAGACGCTGACGCAAATCAAACTGACTTGGTGGAAGAATGAAAATCTGTTTAGACTCAGGAAAAAGTCGACGAACTTGTTGTGCACCTTGCCAGTCAATTTCAAGTAATACATCATGACCTTTAGCAAGTTGTTCTTTTACAGTCGCTTGTGCTGTGCCGTAATAATTACCAAAGACTTCGGCATATTCAATAAAACCACCTTCCTCGACCAGGTTTAAAAAATCTTCTTTGGTCGAGAAATGATAATGTACGCCATCGAGTTCGCCAGGTCGTTGACCGCGTGTCGTATGAGAAACAGAAACATGAAGATTGTTGACGCGTTCAAGTAATGCTTTAACGAGGGATGTTTTGCCCGTTCCAGACGCTGCAGAAACGACAAACAAGAGACCCGACATGATATTTTTCCTGATATGATAAAATATCTTCTCTATTTTAGAGTAGACCGGCTTTAAACTAAATAGTTGTACGTCGATTGTTTTACATTTATTTCAATTGTAGCGCCATAAATTGAGTGAGTATTGAGGATTTTTATGGAAATTGTTTTAGCTAACCCGCGTGGTTTCTGTGCCGGTGTGGATCGTGCCATTGCGATCGTGAACCGTGCCCTAGAATGCTTTAATCCACCTATTTATGTGCGTCATGAAGTAGTCCATAACAAATTCGTAGTTGATGACTTACGCCAGCGCGGTGCAATCTTTGTCGATGAGCTAGATGAAGTTCCAGATGACAATATCGTGATTTTTAGTGCACATGGTGTTTCGAAAGCCGTACAGCTTGAGGCTGAACGCCGTGGTTTAAAAGTTTTTGACGCGACTTGCCCGTTGGTCACTAAAGTACATATTGAAGTGACGAAATATGCACGCGAAGGAGTGGAAGCGATCCTGATTGGTCATGAGGGTCACCCAGAAGTTGAAGGCACCATGGGACAATATGACAAAAAAAATGGTGGTGAGATTTATCTGGTTGAAGATGAAGAAGATGTCGCTGCTTTAACGGTACGCAATCCTGAAAAAGTAGCTTTTGTCACGCAAACCACTTTATCCATTGATGATACAGCGAAAGTCATTGATGCGCTTCGCCAGAAATTTCCCCTGATCCAAGGCCCGCGTAAAGATGATATTTGCTACGCCACGCAAAACCGTCAGGATGCAGTGCGCGACTTGGCTGAACGTTGTGATGTGGTTCTAGTAGTAGGTTCTCCAAACTCTTCAAATTCAAACCGTTTGCGTGAACTGGCGGAACGTATGGGGAAGGCGGCCTATCTGGTCGATAATGCCGATGAGCTAAAGCAGGAATGGTTTGCAGGTAAATCTCAAATTGGTGTAACTGCTGGAGCTTCCGCCCCGGAAATTTTAATTAAGCAGGTGATTCAGCGTTTACAGGATTGGGGTGCACAGGCACCCAAAGAGCTGGATGGACGAGAAGAGAATATTACATTTAGTCTGCCAAAAGAGTTACGTATTCCTGTAACACAGGCTTAAATTGCCAACTATTTAACAATTTATTTTTTATTAAAAAATAAACAGATAGCTATAATATGACAGTTATCTGTTTTTTTATGCCTTTTATCTACTCTGTGTAGGTTTTGTAAAATTTATAGATATTATTTTTAATAGGGGAAAGTTTTGTTGTTTGGGGACGGGATGCGAAAGAATAAGGGATTTACGTTAATTGAGCTGATGGTGACGATTGGGGTGTTGTCGATTGTTGCCATGATAGCAGCGCCTTCTTTCGGGGATTTGGTTGCGAAAAGAAAATTAGATACTACTGCTCGCGATTTTGCTTTAGTTTTTGGAGAGGCAAGAGGGCAAGCAATTTCATTGCGGAAAAATATTACGATTAAGTTGACTTGTCCAACAGAAACAGATTCAGAGACGAGTGAGACAAAAGTAGTTTGCCCTGCAAATACGGCAACTATATTTTATTGGATTCCTCGAAATGATGATATTGAGCTTACAAGTGATGCAATTGATGTTGTTTTTACTGGATTAGGAACAGCAAAGCAGCGTGAAAAGTTTATAGACAATCCAGTTTGTAATCTGGTTCCTCCGGCTAGGACAACACCATGTGATACAAATCCTGATGATAATCCCAAGAAAATTCCTCAAATAGTACCTTTAGAATTTACTTTGTGTAATTCCAAAATTAAAACAAGCAAGACTATTTTTGTTTCGAAAACTGGCACAGTAGATATTATAAAAACGGGTGTATGTTGATGATAAATAGTACTAATCAAAAGGGCGTTGGTTTAATAGAAGTCTTGGTAGCTTTATTTATACTTGCATTGGGAGTATTGGGATTTTCGGCTTTGCAATTAAGAGCAATTGATGCTGCTCAAGAGGCAACTGAACATACTGTTGCAATGAATAATGCGCGGGATTTGGCTGAGCGCATGAGAGTTAATCGTACAGCCTTATCAGATTATAAAAATGCTATTAACAATGCTGTTTCAGTAAATGCATGTATTGGGGTTAATAAAGTTACTACTCCTAAAAATATAGAAATTCCTAAATGTGATTCCACTATGATGGCTCAACATGATGCCACAGAAATTTTGGCTAAGGCTTCAGATAATGGACAAACTGTAATTATCGAAGATTGTGTGAAAAGTACATTGAATTGCATATATGTTGCATGGGAAAAAACAAATATTACTGCCTCGGATCTTAGTAACTGTGTTGATATAACTACTGGTGCATACGTTGTGGGTTCTAAATGTTTAGTTATGGAGGCATTTTAATATGAAAATCTATACTAAACAGAGCGGTTTCACATTAATTGAATTGATGATTTCGCTTGTATTAGGGTTATTAATTAGTGCTATTGCCTTACAGTTATTTTTAACCAGTCAACGTAGTGTAACTATGCAGCAAGCCATGATGAATTTACAAAGTTCAGCTTTATTTGGATTAGGTTCTGTCATTAATTCTATTCGATTGGCTAATTTAAATTCTTCTCAACCATATATCAAAGATGATGTTTTATATGGAGGAGTGGTGTTATCACCAGCAAATATTTCTAATAATAAAGACGTCGATGGAAATTTAAATTTTACAATTAATGATAATTTATTATCTCGTGGTGGAATTGGTGAATCTAATTTAGAAGATCAAGCAAGTGATCAATTAGTTATTCAATATAAAGTCAGTACGCCTAATCAATTTGATTGTGAAGGTACGGGTTTAACTGTAAGTGACTATGTAGTAGAACGCTATTTTCTACGAAAAGACACAAATCGAAATGATCCAAACGAACCACTAGCATTGGCCTGTAAGGCCACTCGTTATACAGAAGATACTGCTAAAACAAATACAACATTAAGTGGCTTAAGTGGGAATGGAGAAATTATTATTCCACGAGTTGATCATTTTAGTGTGCGTTTAGGTGTAGCTTATGATGGTGCTAATGCACACTGTAATGCGATTACTAGCACTAAAAAAAATCAAAAAGAAGATGGTACGGAAGAGAGTGTGACAGAGAATATTGAAGCAGATTCACGTTTGGATTGTTTCAGTTATTTGGGTATTGAAGATTATCGATCATTAACTGGTGAAAAACCACAAATCGTCTCAATACAAATAGGGTTATTGGTTCGTTCTACAGATACAGTAGGGAATAATGAATTTTTTGATGAAGATAAACCATACAATGTTTTAAATACAAGTGCCATTCTTAATCTGGATAATAAGAATAATTTATATTTACGTAGTGTCGTGACCCAAACCATTGCTATTCGCAATGGCTTTGGTATTGAGTAGGGGGTAGGGATGAATAGGAATCCTAGAAATACTCAATCAGGAGCAGTCTTAATTGTAGTGTTAGTGATGCTAGTTCTTCTGACATTAGTTGGAACTTGGGCTATACGAGGAAGTATCAATTCTTTGAAAATTTCAACGAATGCTCAAGCTGAGGCTTTACTTAAGCAAACCAGTGATTCGGTATTTTTTACTTTAGAAAATAAAACTGATGATGAACTTGTTTTTACAAACATGCGTATTGGTGATGGCATGCTGAACTATACGTTAAGACCTGAAAATAAAGGTAAAGAACTTGTTTTCTGTATTCGCGGTGAAACTCCAGATAACTTTGTGGGAAGTCGTATTGCAAGTGTTACTTATTGGGAAGGCACGACCATCAAGAACACTGAAATGGGGAAAAATGGTTTCTGTCAGGTTAATCGTATAGGCGATTTCTTGAGTGGACGTAATGCTGTAATGACTCAAGTAAGTATTCGGGCTGCATCAAGTGACCGTGACTGGAAGCATCTTATGGAAGGGGATGATAAGGAAACCTCAAAAAGTACGGGCATTCAAAAAGTTGTTATTACAGCGACTTCTATCGTTCCTAAATTAAGTGAAAGTTCAGATACACAAATTAATAAATGTTTGAGTGATTATACAAGTTTTAAAGATCAAGTGGTTGAAAATGATACAGTTACTGATTGTTTGGCCAGTGTTAATGTTCCATACAGTACGCAAGAAATGGAATATACCTTGAAACCAGTACGTGCATCATAGGGGAAATATCATGAAAAAATTAAATTTGAGAAAAACTCGTTACGATGATGTATTGGATAAAAAAATGAATATTTCAGATGTAACTCAAAAATTAAAAGTAAGTGCTGTTGCAGCAACAATAACAACTTTAATTTGTGCAAGTACATTGAATTATGCCGCTGATTTAGAAATCTATAAAATTCCAGAAGATAGTATTGGTACGACTACACTTATGTTGATGCTGGATCTGTCGGGTAGTATGGGGTATGGAGATGGGTATACTAATACCTCTATGAGCATACAAGAAGACTATGAAGTCTGTGTAGGTTCTAAATCTAACGTTAGTTCAGATACAACTACTACAACTTATTACACACGTTATTATTGTCCAGTTACAGCGTCAAATGCCAATACTAGGCCAAAAGTTACAGGTTACTGGTCCCATCCTGAAGGTCATGTTGACAGAAAATGGATACCAGGTTGTGAAAAGCAGGCCGATAATTCATACCGTTGTTTTGATCGTCTAACTCGTTTAAAGGATGGTTTGCGGTATGCATTATTAGGTAACCCGCCAGTACCAAAAATTGATGATAAAATTATTTTAGGATTATCGACCTTTGCTGGAACTAATGGATATATTCGTATACCTGCACGTGCATTAGGAGAGGTATTAAGTACCTATACAGTCCAAGTTCCTTATGAAGAACTAGTTGAAAAAACAAGAGAAGTTCCATATATAGTAGAGGTCCCTTATTCTTATAAGAAAACATTATGGCGTATCTATTCTAATAAAAGTGGAAAGAGCACTAAAATATATTATAGAACTTGTGATCAATGGAATGGTACCGATAATAAAGATTGTTCGAGATGGGATCCAACAATAACTAAAACAGGATCTCCTGATAAGCCTAGTAGGTTTAATACATCTGTATTTATTCAAAACTGTAGTGAAGGGAATCAAAATGATTGTAAAGAATATGGAGAAAAAATAGATACTACAAAACAAGAAACAAGATATCGCACGGAGTCCTATACTGAGACAGTTACAAAATATAAGGATGAAGTTCGAAATACAACACAAAGGGATCTTTTACTTTCTACTTTAAAAGATTTAAAGGCAAATAATGGTACTCCTACACCATATGCATATGCTGAGGCAGCAGCATATTTATTAGGAACGACCACAGTTACTAATATGCCAACGAACTTGAAAGTGTATTTCGGTATGGATGATGGAAGGGTAACTAATAGTAAAAGAAACTACGCGAAATGCTCTAGCAATGTATGGAGTATAACAGAATGTACTAGCTGGAATTATTGGTATAATGATGGAGTAAATTTTACTGCGCCATCCGGGTATACTAAAGATAGTAGTTCTTCTACTTTCAATTATAGAAGTAATGGTCAAAATTATTCATATAATGGCTACTACTATACTGGTCCAAGTCCAGAAAATTATTCGGGATTTGAATTATCTGTATCGGATTCTATTAAAGATAATAAATATAATGCACCAGTATCAATTACTTCTCAAAAAGATAATTCAGCGAAAAAAGAATGTAGTGGACAAGGGATTTATTTTTTAACAGATGGTCAGCCACAACCTGGAGGAGTAATTACAGGTGAAGATGGAAAAAGTGGCACTGCCTACGGTTTAATGAAGACAGCATTAGGTTCTAAAGGTAATGAGTTTAGCTGTTTAAGTAGTCCTCTTGGCAAACGATCAGCTTATGATCGGGTAGAAAATGGATGGGCTTGCGTAGGTAAATTCGCACAGGCCCTATTAGATCCAGAAAAAAATCCAGCAAATGTCAAAATTCAAACTGCGGTAGTGGGTTTTGGTAGTAGTTTTGGAGCTGGTGGTACAGAAACTGATGACGTAAAAGATGCAAAAGATTGGGGTAACGTTGGAGGAGGCGGATGGATCTCTGGTTCAAGTCCAGAAGATGTATCCAAAAGTATTAATGATTTCATCACTTCATTAAATAAAGATGTTCCAAGTATGAGTACGGGTTCATCCACTATTCCAATAGATGCTTTAAATCCTGAAGTTATTCAGCCTTTTGCTTACTCACCACAGTTTGAGCCAAAAGTAAATCCTTCTGATAGGCAGCAGCTCTGGTTTGGTAATCTTAAAAAATATCATGTTGTGAATGGAGGGATTTATTCATCTAAATCGGGTGGGAGTGCATTTGCCGTCGTTAAGAAAAGTAAATTACAGGATCTGACTGATGATTGGGCCAAAACCGGAGTAACGTATGGTGAAAACACACCAATTTTCAAAAAAGGTGGGGTTTTAAGTCAGCTTCTTTTGGGACTGGTTAATGATGTAAACGATAAAGGAGAAGCAACCACAAACGCTGGTCGTAAATTGCTGACAGAATATAATTTTGATGGTACTGCAGATGAAGATGAGCAAATTACTAGAGATTTTGATCTTAAACAAATTAGCTATGACTATACAACTGACGAAAAAACAAAAACAGATGATGCTGATCGTGTTCGCAGTCTAATGGCACTTCTTGGAATCAATATTTCTGATTCTACAGATACAAATAATTTAGATTTATCAACAGCTACTGCAGAAGAAAATTTACGCCAAATGGGAAGTATCTATCATTCCCTACCTGTTTTATTGACTCAAGAAGGTAAAGCGGTTGCAGCGAAAAATGAAACCACTGGAAAGATTCAAATTAGTACCACTGGTCGTAAAGACTATATTATGTTTGGAACGACACAAGGTTTATTAAGTATTGTAGATGCTTCTAGCGGTAAAGAAAAATTCAGCTTCGTTCCTAAAGAGATGATAGAAAAGCAAGCTGAAACTTTTAAGGTGAATGCCGGGAATCTAGCAGGTGGTAAGGATGCCTTATATTATGGTTTAGATGGAGAATGGACAGCTCATACAGTATATGTTACTAAAGATGATGGTACGTTAACTGTTAAAGGTGCATCCCGCCCCATTCTTGGAAAAACTCCAGCAGAAAAAGAAAATTTTGATGGTAAACAATGGGTGTATGGTGGTATGCGTATGGGAGGTCGCAGTTACTATTCCCTAGACTTAACTGATATTGATAATCCAAAGCTTAAGTTTCATATTGATCCCTCAAGCGGAAAAGTCTATTCCAAAGATAACCCTGCTGGTAAATCATTCTCTGCGATTGAAAACATGGCACAAAGTTGGTCTAAGCCAAAACTTGATTATGTAAACTGGAAGGGTGAACGTAAGCTGGTTATGTTTGTGGGTGGTGGCTACGATGCTGGTGGTGATCATGGAGATGGTTTATATACAGATGGAATACGTACAGGTTATGCCGGTTACGAACATTATGATTATATTCAACCTCAAGATAATAAAAGAGGCTCTGGCGTTTATATGTTTGATGCTGATAATGGTGATCTTTTATGGTATGCGGATTCAGCTAAAAACGGTAAGGGTGATGAGGTTGCACATGCAACACATGATGATTTGAAATATAGTGTAGCAAGTGATATTAAAACTATTGATCGTAATAATGATGGAATTATTGATCATCTTTATTTTGGAGATCTGGCAGGCCAAGCATTCCGAATTGATTTTAGCGGAACAAAAGATAGTTTTAACTCTCAAGTCAGTAAAATTCTAAATTTGCATAAGACTGATGGCACAAGCCCTCGCTTCTACATAGCCCCTGTTTTTACAGCTCATCATAGTGCTCATCGTAAAGAAGGTGCACATGTTGTAATTGCAACATTTATTTCAGGAAATAAGAGTTCACCACTTTTAGGAACAACAGACTCACCTTCAGTAACGGGTAAAAAAGACACGCTAGGACTTACATATGATGGTGTATATGCAATCTATGATTATGATATTCATCCTGATGGGAAGTTTTTTCCAAATACAAATTTAGGAGCAAGAATATTAGCAACTAAAGATGAAAATGCTTCTACAACAAAACTGAAATATATTAATAAAGTAGTTCGGGATGATGTGGATGAAACTTTAGTGAAAGGCGCATTAGCAAATCCTGATAGTGGATGGGGTGGGTGGTACTACCATTTTGAAAAGAAATTTAATGGTACTAGTGAGGCTGGTCCAAGTATTATTAAAGGGATAACACCGATGATTGCTATGGAAGGCAGTCTATATGTCACTATGTATGATGCGTCAAATAATGGTACAACCACAAGTTGTGGTGCAGGAGTTAAGGGGCATAGTTTTACGCAGCGTTTATGTCTGCCGACAGGTGTTTGTCCAGAAAATGCAAATTATAAATATAATTTGGGTGCAGGTATTATCGGTTTGAATGTTGGTTCAGTAGATGGCAGTAATAC
The DNA here is from genome assembly GCF_002324975.1 of Acinetobacter sp. UBA1496. NCBI lineage: Bacteria > Pseudomonadati > Pseudomonadota > Gammaproteobacteria > Moraxellales > Moraxellaceae > Acinetobacter > Acinetobacter sp. UBA1496. The sequence goes on from NZ_DCRI01000091.1 coordinate 101,424, forward strand.
TAAATCAATTGTTGTGCCTGATCCGGATGATATTTGTGAGGGGGAAAATTGTAGTCCATGTGAGGGTGCGGACTGTAAGGTTGGACAAAAGTTTATTGCTGCTGGTGGGTCAATCCGTTTCATTCCAAACCGTTGGTTTGAACGCTATGCGAAAATGGAATGATATAATGCAAAAGAATAAGAACTCAGTCTTTAAGGTGTCTAAATTCAATCAGGGTTTTACCCTGATTGAACTGATGGTCGTTGTGGTTATAGTTGCAATTCTTGCAACGATTACTTTTCCTTCGTACCAATATTTCATTCGTAAAGGAGTTGCTGCACAGGCACAACAAGAAATAGGAAAATTATCAGAACAACTACAAAGATTTAAATCACGTAATTTTAGTTATAAAGGATTTAATGCAAGTTATTTATATACAGGTGGAACAAATTTCAATTCTGGAACCCAGACATTAACTCTCAACCCAACTTATACATTGACAATTGTAGATCATGGGGATAGTAATCCTCTTTTAACTGAAGATGATGCACTTGGAAATGCATGGGCAATTAAAGCTGAAAGTCATGATGCAAGAAACTATAGTTTTTTATTAACGAGTACAGGTCTGCGTTGTAAGAATAAAACTAGTAAATTAGTTACCTATAGTACTTGTGGTATAGGTTCAGAGGATTGGTGATATGAAGGGATTCACGTTAATTGAGCTCATGATCGTAGTTGCTATTATTGGTATTTTGGCTGCAATTGCTTATCCCTCCTATCAACAGCATGTGCGTAAAACAAAAAGAACGGAGATGCAGGCAAGTATGCTGCAGATTGCTTCCCAGATACAGCGTTATAAAATTGCAAATTTTAAGGTAAAAGGCACAGTTGCTAATGATTTTGGGATTAAAGCGGTCTATCCGGAACAAGGAACTCCTCTTTATACAGTAGCTTTAAAATGGATTGATACAGATGGGAGTCTAAAAGATACGACACCTTTAGGTTCTGAAAGATGGGTCTTGATTGCAACCCCAATTTCGACTGCAACACAATATCGTGATGGTCATATTGGTTTGAATTTTAAAGGTGAGCGTTGTTGGACCCAAGGTACAGATAATTCTGGTACAGCATGTACTCCATCTGCCACATCAAACTGGGATGGACGCTAACCAAATTCAAAATTGTGGATAACCAACTTTTGATCTTTCATTCAGGGCAAACTTCGCGTAAAATATTGCCCTCTATGAAAGGGGTTTGAAGTGTTCCGGTGGTCGGTACATGGATAATCCGTAAAAACTATAAGGTTCTATCATGGTTGTTATTCGTCTTGCACGCGGTGGTGCTAAAAAACGTCCGTTCTATCAAATCATTGTGACTGATAGCCGTAATGCACGTGACGGTCGTTTCATCGAACGTATTGGTTTCTTCAACCCTACAGCTCAAGGTAAAGCAGAAAAACTTCGTTTAGATGCTGACCGTTTTGCTCATTGGGTTTCTCAAGGTGCTCAACCTTCTGATCGTGTTGCTTCTTTAGCTGCTCAAGCTAAGAAAGCTGCAGTTGCTGCATAATTTTTATATAAATTAGGTAGTAGCTTGCCCATGACACCAACACAGAATGTTCCCGAAGATCGTATTCAGATTGGACAGTTGCGTTCAGCATATGGATTAAATGGGTGGCTCTGGGTCTATTCCAATACAGAACCTATGAGCAATATATTTGACTACCTTCCTTGGTACATTGAAACCAAAGCAGGTTGGCAAATTGTCGATGTAAAACGTTGGAAACCACATGGCAAGGGCTTGGTTGTTTCGCTAAAAGGTGTGAGTGATCGTACCGCAGCAGACGGTCTGGTTGGTGCTAATGTCTGGATTTCTAAATCGCAACTGCCTCAACCAGGCGTGGATGAGTATTACTGGTCTGATTTGAAAGGTCTAACTGTATTAGGTCTGGATGAAGAAGAGCAGGAAGTTAATCTCGGTCAAATCCATGAAATGTTTGAGACAGGTGCCAATGACGTGATGGTAGTTCGCGCTACTGCTGAAAGTGTCGATGGCGAAGAGCGAATGATTCCATGGCATAAAGATGTGGTACAGCGAGTTGATCTCGAAGCTGGTCGTATCTACGTAAATTGGGGCGTAGATTATTAATCCTTAACAGGATTAACGCAGCAGGAAAATGAGGAGTCTGCGGTGTTCTTTGCAGTCATTACGCTTTTTCCTGAAATGTTTGAAGCGATTACAGCCTACGGTATTAGCGGGCGCGCAGCAAAACACAATTTAATGCAAATTCATTGTATTAATCCACGCGAATTTGCTGAAGGGAACTACAAACGGGTGGATGAACGTCCATTTGGGGGTGGTCCCGGTATGGTGATGATGGCTGAGCCATTAGCGAAAGCAATTCATCGTGCCAAAGAGCTTGCAGCGCAAGCGGGTGCAGTTCATGTTCCAGTGGTGTATATGTCACCGCAAGGAAAAACCTTAAATGAACCTGCGGTACAGGATTTCGTTAAATATGACGGACTGATTGTACTGTGTGGTCGTTATGAAGGTGTCGATGAACGTTTGATCCAGAAATATGTTGATCAGGAATGGTCGATTGGAGATTACGTGTTATCGGGTGGCGAGCTCCCTGCGATGGTTTTATTGGACAGTATTATCCGGAGACTTCCGGGTGCAATGTCAGATGAACAATCACACGTGCAAGACTCATTTGTGGATGGTCTGTTAGATTGCCCACAATATACCAAGCCAGACCATTTTGAAGGTATGGATGTACCGGACATCTTGAAATCGGGACATCATGCCAATATTGAGAAATGGCGGTTTTTGCAGCGTTATCAGCGCACTTTGGAACGCCGACCTGAGTTGGTAGAAAAAGTTGAACTGACCAAGCAGCAAAAGAAATGGCTAAAAGATGAGCGAGGGTGAGTAAAGCATTGCTTTACCCGAGCGCAAGGCGAGAAGCTATGCTTCGAGCAAACTAAACTACTTAATGTTAAATAGGCTCTTTATGCATTGAAGCGGTCAAGCATAAAGGGAAAGTCAATCGGGTCTATGCGATTCAGCCTCTATACCCAGCGATAATCAGACCTCTTCTGACTCGCACATATTGGAGATACCCCATGAGCGGTAAGCATCCTTTAGTACAAGCTGTTGAAAATGCTCAGCTTAAACAAGACATCCCAGCTTTTGCACCAGGTGACACAGTAGTTGTCCAAGTAAAAGTAAAAGAAGGCGACCGTGAACGTCTACAGGCGTTTGAAGGCGTTGTAATTGCTAAGAAAAACCGTGGTTTGAACTCTGCGTTTACAGTACGTAAAATTTCTAGCGGTGTTGGCGTTGAGCGTGTATTCCAAACTCACTCTCCAATCGTTGCTAAGATTGAAGTTAAACGTCGTGGTGATGTTCGTCGTGCTAAACTTTACTACCTACGTGAACTTTCTGGTAAAGCTGCACGTATTCGTGAAAAGTTGCCAGCTCGTAAACAAGGTTAATTTTAGCCTTGCTTTAAAGCAAAAAAATGCGCCTCTGGGCGCATTTTTTTATGCTCGCTATTTTTTTATAAACCTTGTAGTTTTAGTCGGTTGGCGTGTTGACGGTAAACATCTACTGGATCTGGAGCAAACAGGTTTTTCAATCCTAGTACCATATTCACTTCATCCAGATGATTCCAGTTGTAGTTATCACGAATGGTTTTACCGAACTTGGCGCTACAGCGTGATACCAGGCCATCATTTTCTTTACCCCCATCAATGAGCAAAGCAGTGACTTTAAGTGCTGAGTCAGGATCAAGCAGGTTAGTGACTTGGCCTACACCTGTGAATGAATAATTGTAAATCTGCCCATCCGCATGCTTCCAGCTATAAGCACCTTCACCGCAAGCAGTGCTTGGCATACCAATTGGATATTTCTGATTAAATTTTGCAGAGCCTGCCAGGGTTAGACTGCTACCACCCGCAAGTGAATCATATGGATAAGAGTTTGGGTCCAGACCTTGAGCCCAGGTAATAGCTTTAGAAACCAGATTTATCGTACCGACCAGTGGCGCTTCAATAGCAGTCCCTTCAGCTTTTAGAATCAGGTCTGCAACCGGCGAACCTTTGTGTGGTGCACCTACTGTGGTTAATGAAGCTACCAGTTTAGGTTCTGAGCCAGCCACATAACGAATTGTTGGTCCACCATGTGAATGTCCGATCAGGTTAACTTTATCTGCTCCGGTAATTGCGGCAATTTCCTTAACCTGCTCCAAAAGTTGTTCACCGCGAATTTCAGATGAGTTAAAAGGGGAGACACGTGTTGCCCAGACATTCGCACCATTACGGGCTAAATCAGGTAAAATCTGATACCAGTAATCCAGTCCAAACTGATCAGTACCAACCCGGATGAAACCCGCCATACCATGTGAAAATACAATGGGATATTTGGTTTTGGCATATTGTGAACTGGCTTTCGCCGTCACCTGACTGGCCTGGGTGGAGGCATGAGCGGTGAAACAGGTCGCTGCCATGAGCAGTCCTGCCGTTAATACTCCATATTTCATCATTATTTCCTCATTCTTGTTGTTGTGTTAAGGCGATCCTCGCCATAATGTGGGGAATAGCCAGCTTGAAAGCTGACCCATTAAGCATTTTGAGTTTTTTATCTCCTTAGTTTTTTAAAGTAAAAATAACGAAAAACCCTTATATCCGTAGATATAAGGGCGATAAAAATTAGAGGTTCTGAAGTTTTAAACGATTGGCATGTTGACGGTAGATCGCCACCGGATCTGGAGCAAACAGGCCTTTAAGACCAAACATCATATTGGCCAGATCGGTATGGTTCAGCTTGTACTGGTCATTAATCACTTTACCAATGAATGCACTACAACGGGCGACCATGCCATCATTGTCTTTATTGCCATAAGATAGAGGGCCAAGCTGCATCAGGATGGTATCGATGTCCAGTGCATTGGTCGCTTGAGCCACACCGGTCCAAGAATAATAATAGATACCGTTACGGTCTTTTGGTTTCAGATTTTTATTACAGTTTTCCGTGGAGGCTAAGACACCATCCTGCACCATCACAATGGGATACTTGGTTTTGGCATAGTCTGATTTGGCTTTTTCAGTGACCTGAACTGCACTTGCTGCTGCCTGGATTTGTGTTGAAAAGCCAAAACCGAGGCCTGCTGCCAAGGAAAGCGCCAGCATCTGTGTTGTTTTAATAAAAGTACGCATAACCGTTCCTTTGTACATTTTATTGTTATAAAAAGCAATCATTGCTCGGGAGTATTGATGCGCGTTAAATATTGAAGTTGGATGTCTCGATCGTGCAGACCTAATCTTCAATCACGTGCAAAAATTATTATTTTGAAGCAGAAGCATTTTTTCATGCTGATGAGCCAATTCCATATCATTTTGGGCCATGCCCGGTGAGCATTGATGAGTTCATAAATTTGCAATTTATATACGTATGTATTTTATTGTTAAATCTTTGAAATCTAAGATTGATGAATGTTTAGTCTGAAATAGTTGGAAACAAATAACTATGTTAAAAAAAGTAATCAGTCAAAGAAAATCAAGGCTTTCAGAGGAAAATGGCTCTGTTAAACTCTCAAAATAGATGATTGTCGTTACTGTTTTTATATAAGAGATGAGACAAAAAGAAAGGGAATAAGAGAAGATATTCGACGCCGTAGCAGTACTGTTTAGCTACGGCGTCAATGAGCAATTTTAGCTGAAAATTAATTGGCAAAGGGTAAGGTTCCACCCTGATCATGGACCTGTTCAAATGTACCTACACGGAGCCGTTCTTCAGGGCGCTGGAAATGTTTCTGACGCAACTGATCAACTGCCTGCTGTTTGGCATTTTCACTCAGGCCACTTTTTAGGATGTTATCCCGCTCGCCCAAGTAACGCGTCACACTGGATTTCCAATTCGCACGTTCATCATCAAGTTTTTCCAGACGTTGGGTTGCTTCAGGCCCGACCAGATTCAGTCGCATCTGACGGATTTCTTCCGCAGAACCACCACGCGCTTTAATATCAGCCGTAAGTTTGCGTAGATCTTCCAGTTTATTCAGTTGCTCCAGGTTTTCTTGCCAGTCCTGCGGTAACTGTGCAAACAGTTCTTTTAGTTTCTGGGCTTTTTCTGCTTCGCTCAATTTTTTATCCGCCATGACTGCCATACGGTCTAAGGTATATTCATGATAGGTATCGTCAGTGCCAAACAGTCCTTCAATTTCATAATCAGAGAAAAAGCACTTACGCAGATTCTGGGTGCTGGCATAGATACTGCGGTAGTAAGCTGGATCTTCTTGATCCAGACCTACAGGTGAAGTCAGTTCTCCCAAACCTTGACGATACTGGATATAACGGTTCCAAAGATCTAGAACTTGTGAGAGTGCAGGATCCTGATAATTTTGCTGAATATAGGCCTTAAAATCTCGCTGGATTTGTTCGAGGGTTTTTTCTCCATATTGGGTAATAAAATATTCAAAACAGTTACGGGTCTGTTCATTGACAATCAGGCGATTGCTGGCATCCATCTGCATCTGGCAATTAATTTCCGTATCCTGCTGGCTTGGACTCAGGAATATGTTATTTACGGGGCCATTAGCCAGTGCTGCTGCCTGTTGAGCGCTGCTTTCATTGGTGGATTGCGGGCCTAAGACACGTGCCTGTGCTTCATCCCTAGGAGCCAGCCATAGAATCAGGGTAATCAAGCACAATACAATGAGCGCAATCACGATCCATAGTTTATATTTCTGCATATCCTATGCACCTTTATTTTAATTATCGGATTATTTTAAATTTTGCATTCGGCAGGATAGGAGATATTGCCCCTTATATGCTGTAGAAAAGTTGTAAATAATTGGCAGGGGTTTTACCATTGCGCCAATTTATAAAATGTCTGACTTTTTGCCATGAAATCCTCATCTCCTAAAATTCAGCGTCGTCATATCAGCGGTGTATTTCTATTAAATAAGCCTCTAGGCATCAGCTCGAATGCTGCATTGCAAAAAGTACGCTGGTTATATCGTGCGCAAAAAGCTGGACATACTGGTGCACTAGATCCATTGGCATCCGGTCTTTTACCGATCTGTCTGGGTGAGGCGACCAAGTTTTCGCATTATCTGCTGGATTCAACCAAGCGTTACCAGACTACAGTTTTTCTAGGACATAGCACTACTACAGGTGATGTCGAAGGGGAAGTTCTGCTGGAAAAACCAGTCCCTGAACTGAATGAAGAGTTGATTCAGGAGACAATTGCCAAGTTTGTTGGCGAGATCCAGCAAGTGCCACCGATGTATTCGGCTCTGAAAAAGGAAGGTCGTCCGCTGTACGAGCTGGCGCGTAAGGGCATTGAGATCGAACGTGAAGCACGTCCAATAACCATTTATGCAATTGAGCTTTTATCTTTTACTGAAAATAGTATTACGCTGGATGTGACCTGTTCCAAAGGCACTTATATCCGGGTACTCGGCGAAGATATTGCCAAAGCACTCGGTACCTATGGTCATCTGACTTACCTTCATCGGATTCAAACCGGTCATTTTGATATTATCCCAAGCTATACCATTGAATATCTGGAAAGCTTGACTGAGGCAGAACGTGAAGCGATATTACTGCCAGCTTATGCACCGGTACAGCATTTCCCGCAGATTCAGGCACCGGAAGGTCGTGCAGAATATTTTAGCCGAGGTATGGAAAGTAATATCGACCATCCGGCAGAGCCACAGGTGTTGGTCTTTGATGGTGAGAAATGCTTAGGCCTGGCTGAAATCACGGATAAAAAACGTCTGGTACCCAAACGTGTTCTTAATCTCTAGTCGCGTTGAATAACAATGGACATCGAGATTATCCTCAGTCTGGTGCTTTTTGCCTTTATGGCAGGAGCGATTGATGCTGCCGTTGGTGGTGGCGGTTTGATCCAAATCCCGGCAATTATGAGTAGCCTGCCGCAGTTGCAACCCGCCACAGTATTTGGCACTAACAAGCTGGCCTCCATTTTTGGTACAGGCTCGGCAGCCTTTTCCTATCTTAGACAGGTCAAACTGCCATGGGTTTTACTTGGTGTAATTGCGCTGTGCAGCTTTATTAGCTCATTTATTGGAGCAGCCAGTGTCACCTTGATTCCGGTGGATATTCTCAAGCCTTTTGTGCTGATCATGCTGATCGTGATTGCAATCTATACATTCATGAAAAAGCAGTTTGGTCGGGTACACGTCGAGCAAAAGCTGAATAAAAAGATGCTAATATTGGCAGCACTAGGCAGTCTGGCCATCGGTTTTTATGACGGAATTTTTGGCCCGGGGACAGGCAGTTTTTTTATCTTTTTCTTTATTCGTTATCTGAGTGTGGATTTCTTGCATGCCTCAACACTGTCGAAAATTGCCAATTTCACTACCAATCTTGCGGCACTGAGTTTCTTTATTCCTACAGGTCATGTGCTATTTCTGGTGGGTGCCATGATGGCGGCTGCGAATATTTGCGGTTCGCTGTTGGGTGTTAAACTGGCCTTTAAATATGGCAGCGGTTTTATCCGGATTCTGTTTCTGATCCTGGTCAGTTTGCTGATTTGCCGTATGGCTTATCAGATGTTTTTAGCCTAAAAATAGATGTAAACTATTCTCAATATTAAAGTTTTTTATACAAATTCGCCTTATAAATATTCCTGACCATTTGCCGGTTTCACTCTATGCTGAAGCAAAGGCATGACAAAAACAGGAGAACAATTACATGACCACCATTTTTGAAGCATTAAGGGAAAGTCATGAAATCCAGCGTGATCTGGCAGAAAAATTACTGCAAACTTCGGGGGATTCACCGGAACGTCGTGAGTTGTTCAAGCAGCTGAAGAATGAACTGTTTGCGCATGAAACGGCAGAAGACCGTTACTTTTATATTCCTTTGATGATGACAGATCCCGGCTTGAATATTACCCGTCACGCCTTGGCAGAACATCATGAAATGGATGAAATGATTGAGGAACTGACTGAAACTGAATTTAGTAGCCCTAGCTGGATTGCAATTGCCAAGAGACTCTCAGATAAAGTTCATCATCATTTGAAAGAAGAAGAGCATGCTTTCTTCCAGCAGGCCGGGAAAATTCTGGGAGATGAACAAAAACAGGCTTTAGCGGATCAGTACAAAACTGAATATCAGCGTTATAAAGAAATGAAAAAAGACATGCTGGTTAAAAGCTAATATTGAAATTCAAATTTTCATGATAAAAAAAGATGGCCAGAGTACCATCTTTTTTTTATTTATTCAGCTTTCTATTTTCCGGGTTTTATATTGCTGCCGTGCTTCCCGCATAGTCACGCCAACTGAAGCCAGCATAATACAAACCAGTGCGACCGTTTGAAGTAGCGTAATTTTTTCACCCAGCAAGATAAAACCTACTAGTGCTGCCAGAGCTGGAGAAAGACTGGAAAGCGTGCCGTAACTGGTTTTATTCAAGTGCTGGAGCGCTTTTAAATCCAGTGCATAAGGAATGGCGGTTGCCAGTACTGCAATGGTAATGGCCTTGCCCCAATATTGAGTATCAATCAAAGCAGAGGCGTTGTTATATAGTCCGATTGGCAACAAACACAAGGCTGAAATACTGATGGCAATCGTCAGTGCATGCATCCCGATATTTTGCTGTACCACGCGTTGCCCAAAATAGATATATAGGGCCCAGCAGAGGCCAGCTCCTAGGGCATAGGCTGCACCAAGCAGGTCAAAGTTACTGCTATTGGCTTCCCCCCATGGCACCATCAGCACGATACCTAAAATTGCCAGTAACACCCAGACATAATCCTTACGATTTTGAATTGAGATTAAGGCCAAGCCTAGCGGGCCAATAAATTCTAGTCCGACTGCAATTCCTTGCGGGAGTTTCCCGAGCGACATATAGAACAGGATATTCATCACGCCCAGAGAAGCGCTATAGCAGAGCAGATCCCGCCATTTCAGGAATTGTAAACGTCGAATAACTTTCCAGGAACGGAACATGACACAAACAATAATGGCGGCAAAGCAGAGTCTTAAAATAGTGACGGTGATCGGGTCAAGCACTAGGAAAAGTTGCTTGGCGAAGGATGCACTGATCTGGTATGAAGTCATGGAGAGAACCATGTACAACACAGCAACAAGTTGGACGTTTGGCATGGGAGAAACTACTTATACCAGAAGGGTATAATCGAGATACAGGAGAAAGCGGAAGTATATCAAACCGGTTAATTTTTGATGAGTAGGGCAGAAGAATATTTTGTGAATGCGAAGCGGATTTTGGATCAGTGAATTTGAATTTTTGATTTCGTCCCCCACCGAAAAAATTAAATTCAACGTTAATTGTTGATGAGACTGTGGTTACAAATTAATCAATTTTTAATTTGATCTTAATTTTATATTTATTAAAATGGCTTAGACCTCATGGTTTGGGTCAACTTTAAAATAACAATGAAAAATAAAACGATGAAAAAATAATAAGGTAGATAATAATGAAATTAAGATTACTCTCTTGTGCTGTCTTGAGCCTTATGCTGACTGCATGTGGTGGCTCTGATTCTGATAATAACGAGCCAGTCGCAGGTCAACCCACCCCAACCAATCCTGGTAATCCGAGCAATCCTGGAACATCAGATACAATTTCTGAATTCTATACCTATCAGTTCAACCTGCCGAATATTGATGCTTCAGATATGGAGTCGGAAAAGCTTCTATTGGCCAGTCATAAAAATAAAATTACTGACGGCATCTTGTATGCAGATGATAACCGGGCTGTTGATACTGAATATGATCTTGATGAAGACATGACTTTCCCAATTTATGTTACAGAGAAAGGCGTATTCCCTGCAGATCGTGCCCGTACAGCATTAGGTTATAAACTGGAAAAAGTACTGGAAAATGCTTCTGAACAATTTACTAGTCGTCCCGTCACTATTCCGGAAAATAACATCAGCAATCATCGACACCTGGAGTGGTACGACCTGTCAGGTAAAGCCTTAACTGAACGTACCAATATTGCTGTCGTGAAGATGTATGACGATACCGAAACCAGAGTTTTCTTTAATACTGATACTACCGATGCTGAACGTAAATATTACAATCAGTTTGCTACCAATTTCGTCGGTTTGCAGAAGGCGCGTACTTTCCCGAACGGATCTAAATGTTTCCGTATTCTGGCAGAACATCCTGAGGAAGAATTTATTGAATTTGATCCGGATATTAAAACTGGCTATCGTACATTGGCTGAATGGCAGACAGGCGAGTCTGTTCAAGAGATGGCGAAAACCATTTTAGATGGCACGATGGCTAATCTGAAATTTAAAAAAGCCGAATATAAAGACGATGCGCAGCAATATTACAAATACTTTGGGGTGATCGAATATCAGGGTGAAATTTATTCCAGTACTTTCTCGGAACATGGAGAGCATATTGATCATGCCGATTATATTGCTCAGGCAAGAAAAGCTGCATTGGACAATTTAAAGGAAGAGGGTGCAACTCCTCTAATGCTTAAATGGACAGATTACCTGTATGACCATCTTGCTTCGGCATGTGATGGCTATAATGTGACAGCAGCTACTGCATTAAATACAGCTATTAAAGATGCAGCGCCACGCTAAAATTAAATCAATCATCTTAAAAAGGCGCTTGAGCGCCTTTTTTATTTAATGCTTTCTTCTTTGTGTGGTCACCGTACAGCCAATCGATGCACTGATAATAGTGGCCAGTGCCAGCCATTGTGTCCACAATAAAGTCTCGCCTAAGAATACGAAACCGGAGAGTGCTGCAACCGCAGGTTCCAGGCTCATTAGAGTGCCAAAACTCAAAGCAGTTAAATTACGCAGTGCAATCATTTCCAAAGTAAAGGGTAAGGCACTGGCAAGAGTAGCCAAAATAACAAAATACATGAGGCTACTTGGCTCAAACACATGAGCAGGCATTCCCGCGAACAGGGCAATCGGCATCAGCACCAGCATGCCCACAAACATGCCTAAGCACACGGTATGGTTGCCGGAAACCCCAGAAGGCTTCTGTCCCGCGACGATATACAGTGCCCAGCAGGCACCTGCACTCAAGGCAAATAGAATACCAATCGGGTCAAGCGGCTGTGCAGTCTGATCAAAGGGAAACAGCAGCACCAGCCCTAGAATTGCCAGTCCGACCCAGATAAAATCAAACTTCTGCCGGGCATGAAAAAGCGCAACACTTAAGGGCCCAATAAATTCAAAAGAAACTGCAATACCAAGTGGCAGGCGATCAATCGCCAGATAGAACAGCATATTCATGCCAGCCAGCGCGATGCCATAACTGATAATCGCTGACCATTTGACCTGACGGAAATTGATTTGCCAGATTTTAAAAATCAACGCCAACACGGCTGCACCTAAGAGCAGGCGCATGGCTGAAACGGTCAGGATCGGGAACTGGCCAAACAGATATTTGGCAAAGGAGCCACTGCTTTGCATGCTGATCATGGCGATTAGCAAAATCAGTGGCGCTTGCACCATCGGTGCAATTTTAAAATCTGGCATGACTAAATTTGGCTTCGAAGTAATCGAATACGGCGCACAGGAGCGGACTGTACTCAGGGAAAATAAATCCCTAAAAAATAAAAAAAACCGCAGACCGAAGCCTGCGGTTTTTTCAGTAGTTGAATTAGAACAATACGCGTACGCGAATCGTGCCTTCAACTTCGTGTAGCGTATCAAGTGCTTCTTTAGATGCAGTCGCATCTACATCCATTACGAGATAACCTACATCACCTTTGGTCATTAAAGACTGACCAGAGATGTTGATGCCGTGTTCAGCAAACAGATTGTTAATCTTAGACAGAACACCCGGGATGTTTTTGTGGATGTGAAGCAGACGGTGTTTGCCTTCAGTCAATGGAAGCGCAATTTCTGGGAAGTTCACCGCAGAAAGCGTCATACCTTTATCTGAATAAGCTACAAATTTCTCAGCAACTTCCAGACCGATGTTTGCCTGAGCTTCCATCGTAGAACCGCCCACGTGTGGAGTCAGGATCACATTTGGAATGTTGCGTAGTGGAGAAACGAATTCTTCGCCATTTGCTTTAGGCTCTTTCGGGAATACGTCAACCGCAGCACCTGCAAGGTGGCCAGATTTCAACGCTTCAGCCAGATCTTCGATCACAACACATGTACCACGTGCCGCATTGATGAAGATTGAACCTTCTTTCATTTGCGCGAATTGTTCTTTGGTCATGAAGTTACGTGTAGACGGAACATCAGGAACGTGAATAGAAACAACATCGGCATTTGCAAGAAGTTCGCCCATTGTGCCGACCTGACGTGCATTACCGAGTGGTAATTTAGTCACTGTGTCGAAATAGATCACTTTCATACCCAGGCTTTCAGCAAGGACAGAAAGTTGTGAACCAATTGAACCGTAACCAACGATACCTAAAGTCTTACCACGAGTTTCAAACGAACCTACAGCAGATTTGTTCCAGCCGCCTGCATGTGTATCTATAGATTTTTCAGGTACACGGCGAAGCAAAAGAATCGCTTCAGCAAGTACAAGTTCAGCAACTGAACGTGTATTTGAATACGGTGCGTTGAATACCGGAATACCGCGACGCATTGCTGCATCCAGATTCACTTGGTTGGTACCGATACAGAAACAACCTACCGCGATCAGTTTGTTCGCAGCTTCAAACACTTCTTCAGTGAGCTGAGTACGGGAACGGATACCAATGAAGTGTGCATCTTTAATCGCTTCTTTCAGTGCTTCACCCTCAAGCGCTGTTTTGCGATAGTCGATATTGGTATATCCAGCTGCATTCAATGTGTCGATTGCGTTCTGGTGAACGCCTTCTAACAATAGAAAACGGATTTTATCTTTAGGTAGAGATAGATGTTGGCTCATTACGGCTCCGCTACAAAGGCCAAATTTAGTCGCCGTATAATAGCACAGGAATAGGGCGGTTATACATTTCCTTGATGACTACAATATCAGCTATTTTTGCAAGTGATAGTAGTGAAAATGATAGAACTGGTTGAATTAAACTATCATTTTCAAAGGTATATTATCAAAATTGTCATTTTTTAAGGGAAAGCCCCAAAAATAGCTTATAATATTGCGCCATGCTGTTTAAGCTGCCAGTTTTGGTGCTTTAATCATCATGTTTCGCCTGCTTTGTATACAGGTTTTAATGCCTGAAAAATATACAAATAAACCGGCGAGGTCTCTCTTGTTTAATTCATGCTAGGTCTGCAAACGATGAATGCTCCAGTCGCTTTAACCCCAGAGTTATTGACCCAATTGACTGCAATTGTGGGTGAAAACCGTATTAAAACTGATGCGGACAGCCTCCAGAATTGGGGTCGTGATCATACCAAACACTTTGATCCAAACCCATCGGTCATCGTTTTCCCATCTTCGACTGAACAAGTTCAAGCAATTGTGAAGCTTGCCAACCAGTTCAATGTTGCAGTAACACCATCAGGTGGTCGTACAGGTCTATCTGCAGGCGCTGTCGCTGCGAATGGCGAGATTGTGGTAAGCATGGACAAGATGAACCAGATTCTGGAATTCTTCCCGGCTGACCGTATGGTACGCGTACAGGCCGGTGTAGTGACTGAACAGCTGCAAAACTATGCTGAAGAGCAGGGCATGTATTACCCGGTAGATTTTGCCTCTTCTGGTTCAAGCCAGATCGGTGGAAACATCGGGACCAATGCTGGCGGGATTAAAGTGATCAAATACGGCATGACCCGTAACTGGGTGCTTGGCCTGACTGTGGTGACTGGTAAAGGTGATGTACTGCGTCTAAACAAAGGCATGATCAAGAACGCGACTGGTTATGCGTTACAACACCTGTTCATCGGTGGTGAAGGTACTTTAGGTTTAGTCACTGAAGCAGAAATCAAACTTGAGCGTCAGCCACAAGACCTGCAAGTGCTGGTACTGGGCGTACCTGATTTTGATGCGATCATGCCAGTGTTACATGCATTCCAGGCAAAAATCGACCTGACTGCATTCGAGTTCTTCGGTGAGCTGGCGATGCAAAAAGTATTGGCCAATGGTCATGTACAGCGTCCATTTGAAACTGAATGTCCATTCTATGTATTGCTTGAATTTGAAGCGCCGTTTGAGCCGATTATGGACAAGGCGATGGAAATCTTCGAGCACTGTATGGAACAGGGTTGGGTGCTGGATGGCGTGATGAGCCAAACTCTTGAGCAAGTACATAGCTTATGGCGTCTGCGTGAAGACATTTCTGAGTCGATTGCTCCGTTTATTCCGTACAAAAATGACATCTCTGTACTGATCACTCATGTACCGGCATTCATTAAAGAAATCGATTCGATCGTGAATGAAAACTACCCAGACTTCGAAATCTGCTGGTTTGGTCATATCGGTGACGGTAACCTGCACTTGAACATCCTGAAACCGGCTGACCTGACCAAAGATGAATTCTTTGCAAAATGCCAAGTCGTGAACAAGTACGTATTTGATACCGTGAAAAAATATGACGGTTCAATTTCTGCGGAACATGGCGTGGGTATGACCAAGAAACCTTATCTTGAATACACTCGTTCAGCTGAAGAAATCGAATACATGAAAGCCTTGAAAAAAGTGTTCGATCCAAATGGCATCATGAACCCAGGCAAACTATTCGATCTTTAATCAGAATAGATTTACAAAAGCGCATCGAAAGGTGCGCTTTTTTTTATTGCTCTGTAACTGGACTTACAGAGTCTAAATAGCGTTAAGCTGAAAAGCCCGGCATGATAATTTCTGCATAATAAAGATAATCTGGGTTAAACAATATGTTACGGTTATTGGCGGTTACAATTTTAGGTCTGGGTGTGATGACATCAGGTTGTACAACCACCCAGAAAGTGATTGCAAAAGTGCAGTCTTCTTCAGATACACCTTTGGATCAGGTGCTTAAAATGAGGCCTGACCTGCGTGAAGAACTGGCAACAGTCGAGATTCGTCAGTTCTTTAATCGTGTTGAGTCACCTACAGTTGGACAGGTGAAAGTAACTGAAACAGGTCTGATGGATGATTCGGTCAGATCGATTCAAACCATTTATCATTTCAGAAAAGAAGAGAAGAACTGGAAAATGCACAATACTGAGAAGCTCTATCAATGTGTACGTGGTTCAAATACCAAAACTTTCCAGAAAGCAGTCTGTCCATAATAATGTTTGATCTTTAAACAAAACTTCGTTAAAAGCGTATCTTCAGGATGCGCTTTTTTGCTTTTGGGGTTCTATAAAAATGAATATTTTAATTGTGGGGAATGGTTTTGATTTGTCACACTATTTGCCGACCAAATATGATCATTTTATGGATGTGATGACGGCTATTGAAGCATCAGAAAGTGAATCTATGAGTTTTGATGAGTTGTTTTCAAAATATCGTGAAGATGGGTTTATAGCGAAAACAAAACAATATTATTTAACAGAAAATATTGTTTTAGACAAAGAACAACTTTCTAAAATTAGAAATTCATTAACTGAAAATAGTTGGTATCAATATTTTAAAAATCACGTTCAAGAGATCAAAACATGGATCGACTTTGAACAGAAAATTGAAGAAGTGCTAAAGGTAATTTCCACTTTTGTTTCAAGAATAGAAACGATAATAAGTGAGCGGGGCTTATCTTCAGAAGAAATAGGCTTTGGTGAGGACGTTTCAGTAGGTCAGATTTTTTTAACAAGAGAATACTGTAATATTCTTGAATTGTTAAAAATAATTAAAAGTGGATATTATGCTCAACGAGAGTTTGAAGATGATGAATTGGGGATATATTATCAAGTAGTTGAAGTTGAATATGATACAGAAGAAGATCAGGATTTTAAGTTTCATATCGAAAATGATTATGTTTTTTATCAAAATAGAACTTATAAAGTCAAAACCGACAAAATCATATCCAACTTACATCAAAAATTAGAGGATTTTATAGAAATCTTTAACTTGTATTTATCTTTGGTGGTTGACCAATTGAAGCCTAAATATGAATACAAGGTTTTAAATGAAAATTGGGAAATTCCGAATCATATTTTTTCATTTAACTATACAAATACATTCAGAAAATTCTATAAAAATGAAATTAAAGTTGAATACTTACACGGAAAATGTGGTGGAAAGCAAAATATTGTTTTAGGTATTTCAGATATCAAAGGTGAGGGGCTGATAAATCTAAAAGCATATGGATTTACTAAATATCATCAAAAATTAGATCTCTTGCGAAAGT
>NZ_DCRI01000057.1:0-4619 GCF_002324975.1 Acinetobacter sp. UBA1496
CGAACTTTAGATCTCGCTGACAATCCAGAACATCGAGCGAAACGTGCTCTGCATGATTTACATCATGCTGAACAAATTAAACGAATTTGGAAAGAAAGTTCAGGTCGATATGGTGTGCGTAAGGCCTGGCAACAATTGAAACGTGAAGGTTATGTTATTGCACGTTGTACAGTTGCTCGATTGATGCAGAAGCTAGGTATACAAGGTGTTTGGCGTGGTAAGAATAAACAAACCACCCGTAGCCGAGATGACCAAAAACGAGCAGATGATTTAGTGAAACGTAATTTTAATGCTGATCATCCTGACCCTTGCGAAGCAGTGCTCAGGTCGATGACTTCACGTATATTCAAACTCATTCAGGTTGGGTCTATACCGCCTTTATTATTGATGTGTTCTCACGAGCAATTGTTGGATGGAAAGTATCAACACGTATGAATATAGATATGGTGCTCGATGCACTGGAGCAAGCATTGCACGATTGAGGTATGCCAAGGAATGTGGTTCATCATTCCGACAGAGGGGTTCAATACCTTTCCATTCGCTATACCAATCGTTTAGGAGCAGAAAATTTACGAGCATCAATCGGTACAACGGGGATTCATACAATAATGCTTTGGCTGAAACAGTGAATGGCTTATACAAAACAGAGATGATTGAATATTTAAAAGCAGATTGGCAAGGTTTAGCAGATGTACAACTTGCGACACTAAACTGGGTAGATTGGTTCAATAAAAAGCGTGTACACAGTGCACTGGGTTATGTATCACCTTTTGAGTTTGAAGCAATGTACTATGATAAGATTAACCCGTTAGATCAGGTGGCCTAACTTAAATAAAAAAATCTCTGATAAATCCGGTGAGGTTCAAAATGCGATTTATGGCTTTTTTATGTAAAAAAAAGTAATATCTGTTTTATTATTAAATTATAACAATTAGTATAAATATACCTATGATTTACAGATGAAAAAGGTATTTAAATGAAATATTTTTTAAGTTTAACTTTGTTAGTTTTAGCAATGACTGGGTGTACTTCGAGTTCAAAGACTGAAACTTTACAAGATAAGGCTACAAGAAATACTTCAGCTGATACGCAGGTCCTTAAATTTTCTGGTCCAAATGGTTTATTAATTTTTCTGAAATCATCGGATAACTTTGAAACTGCTTTAATGACTGATAACTCAGGCATGGTATATCGTTTAAAGCAAACAGTTGCTGGTAGTGGTATTCGTTTAGCTAATAATAATGGAGTTTCAATTCACTTTAAACGTGGTGAAGGGGTTGTTGAATTTGTAAAAGACCAGCCAATCAGCATTACTGAAGTAAAATAATAAGGTTTAAACTTTAAGAGAACCCTACACCATAATCTGCATACCGAAAGTTGGACACTATTCCTTGAAATGTGGTCAAACATAATCAAGGACTAATTCGCACTCTGTTAATGGGTGAATTCAAACATGAGGTGCGACAGTTGCAAAAGTCTTATGATAATCTGTGTGATTCATAGACATCACTTCAATATAATGGGTGTCTATGACCAGAGAAATTCAACAAAGACTCGTATGGGTTAAATTATTTGAAGAGACCAATAATGCTGGCCTGGTTTGTCGGAGATGTGGCATTTCTAGACCAACTTTACGCAAGTGGTGGAAACGATATTCTGAACAAGGTATTGATGGATTAAGTAGTCATAGTAGATGGATTAAGTAGTCATAGTAAATGTCCCTTAAAATCGCCAAATACTAAAATCAATGCTGAGCTAGAAGCTTTAATATTGGAAATGCGCTCAGCTAGAAATCTTGGTGCTCGACGTTTGCAAACCGAATTAATGAGCTGCACGGAGTCTCGTTGTCCTTGGCGACTATCCATAAAGTACTATCCACCCATTAAGTCAAACCGATTAAAAAATTCCGTCGTAAAGTAGATTACATTTGTTATGAACGTCCATTACCAGGCGATAGAATTCAAATGGATACCTGTAAACTGGGTGCTGGATATATCAGTACACATCTATCGATGACTGCACACGATATCGCGTTTTAAGGATATATAAACGCCGAACAGCTGCGAATACACTCGACTTTTTAACTGTGTAATTGAAGAAATGCCTTTTCCCATACAGCGAATACGGACCGATCGTGGACGAGAATTTTTTGCTGAAAAAGTACAGAAAAAATGATGCAGTATGGGATCAAATTTAGGCCGAATAAACCGGGTTCACCTTATCTGAATGGCAAGGTAGCGCTCACAAAAGACTGATGAATCTGAGTTCTACGCTACTGTAGATATCGATTCAGAGGAAATTCAGAGCAAACTGGCAGAATGGCAGCATTACTATAACTGGATGAGACCACATTCAGCTTTGAAAGATAAAACACCGATGGAAAGGTACTTTGAATTATGTGAAGAAACTCCTTTCTTAGGTGAAGTCCAGAAGCAATACGACCCCTCAAATGAACGGATTCAACATGCCAATGACAAAATGTATTTAGAAATTGCTAAATTGAAACGATCTCCATGAATTACGTATCTATATCATTTTTACTAATATAAAAACATATGAATAAAAATCACGCCCCGTTTAACTGGCAATAGTTTTTGAACCCTGGTATAAAAGCTTAAAAAAATCTAGCAAGTCTTTATTTAATGTCAATACTCATCCAGTATTGAGGTTTTTTATCTTTTCTTGCCTGTGATCTAGGTTGTAATACTCTAATTTCATACTCACCTGAAGCAGGTAAAATATAAATACCATTATCATCAAGCTCTGGAGAATATTCTCCAAGATTGATGGAGTCTTTTAATTGATTACCCCATAAGTAAGCTTCAACATTTCCTCCAGTCAACTTCACTTTTAACTTTTGCCCTTTTTTAGCATAAAATTTGTAGGAATCATACTTGTATCCATCTATCCTTCCATAATAATTTGCAGAGTAAGCTTTTTTAGCAAACTTAACTACAATAGTCTTTCGTATATCATTGTTATCATTTGCAAGTACGACAGGGCTAACTATAGTTAAAGTTAGGGCTATCAAAGCGCCAGCTAGTAATTTCGTATTCGCTATTTCCATAATAAGGTTACCCTAATTCTTGTATCGCTCCTGACATAATAACATTACTAATAAGTAACCAGGAATCATGGAGCAGAAATGTGAATAGTCATAACATGGGGTTGCACTTCAAATGCCAATTTAAGACTTGCAAAATTAATGGTTAATTAATTGGTTACTAGGGAATAACCAATCTAAATATAAATTTTATTTAACAATTACTTATAAAAATATGTGATGCGTATGATACGCATCATATGAATATCGCTTAAATTTGCTATAATTGAATTGAGCAGTGCCATTTGTGGTTAGGTTAAAAATTCATGAGTCTTACTGAAATTAAGGTACGTCAAGCTAAACCAAAGGAAAAAATCTATTTTCTGGCAGATGATGACGGCTTAAGTTTGAAGGTAGAACCAAATGGACGTAAATCTTGGAGTTACCGCTATTCACTTGCAGGGACAAATAAACGTCCTCGCATCAAGTTGGGTGAATATCCTGTAATATCCTTGAAAGAGGCTAGATCAGTCCGGGATGAATATAAATTTAATAATTATGAAAATAAACCACCGCATAAAAAATACATCAAAACTTTTCAGGATATTTGTGAAGAGTGGTTAGAATTTAAAATTAAAAATTCCTTTGAAGATGAACCACGATGCGGTGTAATTCAGCTCGCAAAAAAATGTTTAGATCAGGATGTTTATCCAAATATTGGACTAATGCCATTTATTGAAATTAAAAGATATGATCTAGTTAAGATTATTAAAAATATAGAATCTAGAAATGTAAAAGAACCTGTAAAGAAAGCCTATAGTTATTTAAATCAGATTTATGATTATGCTGTAGCAATGGGTTATTGTGAATATAATATTGCCCATGGTCTTCATAAAATATTAATCAATAATAAAATTAAAAAAAATTATCCGTATTTAAACTCAGATGAACTATCTAGCTTTTTAGCTAGATTAAAGCAGGTTAATACAGATCCTATTATTAAAAAAGCCCTATTATTTAAGTTATATACAGGCGTACGAGGTGGAGAATTACTGCTTTGTGAACCGCATCATTTCGATCTGGATAAAAAAATATGGAAAATACCAGCCTTACATATTAAACAATATAGAAGAAAAGTTATTTTAGGTCATGATATTCCTGAATTTTTAGTTCCACTATCTGATCAAGCACTTGAAGTTGTAAAATCAGCACTCGTTTGGTCTCATGGCGAAAAATATGTGTTTTCTAGCCCCCGAAACAATAATAAACCTATTCATTTTAATACCCTGAACTTAATTATTAGAAAGATGGGATATACTAAAAATGAACTATCATCTCATGGTTTGCGCTCAACATTTAGTACCATATTAAATGAATCCGGTTTATTTCAATCAAATTGGATTGAAGCACAGCTATCTCATACTGATAAAAATAAAACCCGTGCAAGTTATAATCATGCAGAATATTTTAATCAGCGTATGGAAATGATGCAATGGTGGGGCGATTTTATTGATAGTTGTACTGTAAATTAATGGTTATGAAATCCAAGTTTTAATTAACCTGAGTTCGACGTAAG